>URPQ01000019.1 GCA_900549755.1 uncultured Oscillospiraceae bacterium | reverse complement strand
AACGTGCGCTTGAATTTTTTTATTATCTGCGCCTGTGAAATGCAAAGATTATCGGCTATTGCTTTGAGTGAAATATCCTTTTCGTAAATATTGTCGTCAAGCATTTTTTTAATTTTATTTACATTACTGTTTGTGGCAATTCTCTGTAATGAATTGTACATTTCCTGAATTATAATGTGAAACTGAATTGACGCGAGAAGCATTATTTCGGCATTTGACTTTTTTGAATTTGTAATTTCAAATAAATCTTCAAACAGCTTTTTGCGGTTGAAGTTTTTAAAAACAATGGTATTTTCAAGCCCATAGGCAAATATGAGATTTGAAACAAGTATTCCGTCAATGTTGAACCATATTTTATCCCACGTTTTATCGGGATAATAGCGGTGGTTGCTGCCCTTGGGCAGCAGATATGCGTCACCCTTGCCGACCTTGTACTCGCGCCTGTTGCATATAAGCGTGCCCGAGCCCTCATAAATATATTCCAAAATATAGCAGTAGCTTTTCTCTCTGTAAACCGTGTATTCTTCGTCACAGTTGGAAATTCCTGAAATTTCTATGTTAAAAGGAAACTCAGTTGGATTAAACGGAAATGAATTTATATGCTCATTGTTCATACTTCATCACCTTTTATATAATATCTAAGTTAAATTATAGCAAATTATGAGTAAATTGCAAGGTGGTGAATCTTACATAACGTGCCTGTATAGTATAAAATGCGTAAAGCACATTTAATTTATTCCATTTATTTGTAAATAAATAACAAGGAATTTTAATTTTTCACATCTAATCGTCAATTTATCACATTGTAAGGCGTATGATTATGTGCTATAATAGATTTGCAAATAAAATCGGATGTTTAATCAGCTTTTTTGACTATTGTACCTATACATATATACGCGTAATAGGGAACAGGGCGTTTGATTTTTCATTCGGTAAATGTAACGCATAACCAAAAAACATAAGTCAGGGGGCAGGATACCATGTATCCAAGAAAAAGGTTTGCAGCACTGTTGCTTTGCGCGGTCATGCTTTTCGCTTCTGCAGGCTGTAAGGAAAAAACAAAAACAGATACCGGCTCAAAAAAACCAAATTCCTCGCAAAATTCGGGCACAGACTCCGTTTCTTCGGATTCCTCGGATTCGTCCGATCAAAGCTCGGATGTTTCTTCGGATAATACCTCCGGTACGGGCAGCCGCAGCAATCTGTCGGACGATATAACAAGCTCCGACTCGGATAACGGGTATCATACCGACCGCACCATCCCGACCGATTCGGGCAGCGGAAAATCCGATGGCTCAAGCTCGGTTATAAATTACAAAACCGTTTCCTGGAGCGGACCGGAAGGCTATGTAATAGTTATCCCTAAAGGTAATAAAAACGCGGAGCGCACGGCGGAGACAATAAAGCAGTATTTCGCCAAAAACGCTTCGGTCACTCTTAAAATCGTAACGGACGATACCGCCGCAAAGGATAAGGAAATAATTATAGGCAGCACAAAGCGCTATAAATATTCCGCAAAGGACGGCGAGTATTTCGCAAGGGTACAAGGCAAAAAGCTTATATTCGGCGGCGGGCATGACGCAACCGTAAAAGCAGCCGTTCAAACCTATACCCGCATAAAGTACAAAAAGGGCAGCGCCTTTACATTCTCGGTAAACTCCGATTTCACGGCAACCAAGCTCGGATATACATATGTATGGGGCGATGAGTTCGAGGGAACAGCGCTTGATACAAAGCTTTGGAGCAGAGCTACAAAAATGGCGGCAACCGCAGAGCTTATGCTTGATAACACCGACCTTACCACCCGCGTTGAAAACGGCGTAATGAAAATGTTCGCTTTAAGGCACTGGGATCCTAAGCGTGCCGGAATAGAGTTTGCGGCGCCCTGGTCGGTTACAACCTACGATACTATGAGCTGGAAATACGGCTATATGGAAATGCGCGCGCGGGTTCCGTTCGTTCGCGGTGCGTGGCCCTCCTTCTGGACTTCAAGCTACGGCTCTTTAGGACCCGACGGCAAGCAGCGCATATACACCATTGACGATTACTCAATAGAGATTGATATTTTCGAGGTATTCTCAAGCACCGATACCCTTGCACCGAACGTACATAAATGGTACGGTGACGGCGACCACACCATGTGGAACGACGAAAACGAAAAATACACCTTCGATTCCGCAGACCTCAACAACGAATATCATATTTACGGCTTTGAGTGGACTCCCACCGAGATGTCAATGTATATAGACGGCAAGAAGTACTACACCTATGATATAACAAAGAATTTCGATGACGGCGCTTCGGGTATGAACGGCTTCAACACACAGCTCCACCTGATACTGAACAACCATTTGTTCACGCAGTCAAGCTCCTTTAAGCCGTATGACGGCTGCGAAATTTACGCGGCGGACCTTCCGGTTGAATATGATGTAGACTGGGTACGCCTTTATCAGAAAAACGACGGCAAGAGCACCCTTTACCTTGCAAAATAGTATTTGACCGCGATTTTATATCCGGTATAAATAAATTTACGAAAAGGAGTTTAATAAAATGAAAAACAGCGTATTTCCAAAACTTAAAAAGACCTTGGCATTTATCCTGACTTTTGCAATGCTCCTATCGGCGGTTATTACAGCCGCAGCAGTTCCCGCAGCGGCTGCGACCGGTGTGTGGGACGGCACAATTGCCGACAGCTATGCCGGCGGCACGGGGACAAGAACAGACCCGTTTTTGATTTCCGACGGCTCTCAGCTTGCCAAAATGGTAAATGAGGGTGATGACACCTTAGGTAAATTTTATAAGTTGACCGGAGATATTTACCTTAACAACACCTCCGATTCAAACTGGAAGGAAAATAACCCGAAGTCATGGTATTCGTATTATACCAACGGAAATAAGTACTTCCAGGGTACTTTTGACGGCAGCAATCATTTTGTAAGAGGCGTTTATTACAACGGAGATTATAACAGGGTAGGCTTGATTCCTGCGACAAAAGGCTCTGTTACAGTTAAAAACCTACAGGTGGCAGACAGCTATATTGAGTCATCAGGATATGCATTGGCAACGCTTATAGGATTTGTGAGTGACACGGTAAACATTTCAAAATGCTATATTCATGAAAGCAATACCGTTATCTGTAAGGATACCTCCGCTAACAATTCTGCCGGCGGACTTATGGGATATTACGGCGGAACCATGAATGTTTCGGATTGCGCAGTTTTATCAACAAGAACAAGTGCAAGCAGGGACGGCGCTATTATGGCAAATTCATGGGGCAGCACGCTTACTGTTACAAATACCTTTGCGAACGGCGCGTTTGGCAAAAACCCCGGAAAATTCATTATGGAAAACTGCTACACCGCTGTTGAAGATACAATATATAATACAGATATCTGCGCACTTGAGGATATGAAGGGCGCGGCAGCTAAGGCTAATATGCCGAAGCTCAATTGGGAAAAAGTCTGGGATACGACCGACGGCTTCCCGGTATTTAAAACCGAAACAATTCCCGAAAGTATTATATGGGACGGCACCTCAACAGAAATTTATGCGGCAGGCTCGGGAACACAGGCAGATCCGTATATCATTGAAAACGCTAAACAGCTCGCTTACCTTATAAAGCATGATGTTGTTGATTCTGCAGGAGCGACCAACGGCAAATATTACAAGCTTGCAGCAGATATTTATCTTAACGATGTTTCAAACCCTGATTGGAAAAGCAATAATCCTAACAGTTGGTATGAGGTTGAATCAACAAAACGTTTCGCGGGTAATCTTGACGGAGACGGCTACACCGTTTACGGTCTGTATTACAGCGGCACCGCCTCCTTCGGTCTTATTCCGTGGGTTGATATGTGGAGTTATGATGTTACTATAAAGAATCTTGTAATTTCCGATGCTTATATAAGCACCTCGGGTCAGTTTGTGGGCTCGGTTGTCGGCTTTGTTTACGCAAACGAAAGCAGAAACGCTGTATTCACATTAAGCAATTGCTTTGCAGATGATAATGTTTATATTTTCTCAAGCCACGAATCCGCTTACATCGGCGGTATTGTGGGCTGCCTGGGAAGCAACGCCCTCAATACCTATAACTTCATAGGCAGTGCTTCCTTGGCGGATGTCAGGCACGGCGGTGGTAACTGGAAATGCTATGCGGGACTTGTAGGTCCGGCAGGAGACGGAAACTACAATATTGATAACTGCTTTGCATTTCCGACACTTGCTATTTATTCCGGCGGTGCTTCTGTGCCTGCAAATAATTCGTATTCAATACCTTCGCAGGATGCTCTTTTAACCATTATCGGGGATAAAGCAAAAACAACAATGACTGGTTTTGATTGGGAAAACGGTGCGTTTGCTCCCACGCAAAACGGTTATCCGAGGCTGAAAATAGTATCTCAGCGTATGGGCGATATAAACGGCGACGACGAGAGCAATTCCGAAGACCTTATTTTACTCAGAAAGCATCTTTTGGGAATTGAAACGGCGCTTGTTTGGGATATCAACTCCGACGGAGAACAGAATATTCTTGACCTTGTAAACCTAAAGAAAAAGACAGCCGCATATGTAATCCCCGAAAATGGGTATGTACCCGAGGGCTACAACCTTGTGTGGAATGATGAATTTAAAGGCAGAACGGTTGATAATGCCAAATGGCGCACCAATCAGCCGCGAATGACCGCTTATGACGGTGTGGGCAACTTTAACGAGGGTACTGTAAGATCGGTGGGCAACGGCAGACTTTTAATGACGGCGTATAAAAACTCCGATACCACAAAGTACAACGGCAAAACATATTTAACAACAAACTCAATAACCACCGAAAACAGAATGAGCTTTAAGTATGGTTATCTTGAGGTTAGGGCAAAGGTTCCGTATAAAGCGGGCTGCTGGCCGTCGCTGTGGCTGAGAAGTCCCAACGCAAAGCAGACCGATTTAACTGGCAAGGACGGCTATAATATGGAAGTGGATATTATAGAACCGTTCGGCTATACCGACAAAAACGGGATAACAATACACGAAACGAATAAGTCGGATGAAAATGACCATTGCCAGGCTGCGGTTGGTAATTACAAGTTCAAAAATGCTGAGAATTTGGCAAATGAATATCACACCTACGGCTTCCTTTGGACGGCTGATGAAATGAAATTCTACATTGACGGAGAATGCTTTGCAACCCATACTATGGCTGCACTTAAAGAAATGCGCTATAAGGGCGATTTTGACGATACGGTCAATATTCTCTTTGACAATCAGCTTATAACCACCAACAGTCCGGTAGCAAATGAAGAAAAGACCAATACAATAGAAAATAATGAAGGAAGTCTTCCGGCAGAATACTCGGTAGAGTATGTTCGCCTTTACCAGAAGCAGGGTGACGTTCTCGTTTTAGAGACGCCCACCCCGGAAAAGGATAAAAATACTGACGATTTAAAAATTGATTAAGTTAAATAAAATTCGGCAAGGCAAATTTGCCTTGCCGGATTGAGAATATCCGAATGCGAGGTATTCGGGTATTCTCAATCCTATTAAAAAAGGAGTAGGTATTTCAATGGATAAAAAATCGGTTATACGGTTTGCAAGCCTTATGACGGCTGTTTTAATATCCGCGTCTTCACTGCCGCGGCTCGCTGTAACCGTATCGGCAGAGCAGGCAAATAATTCCGTAACGGCTGCCGCCGGTGAGGTTTCATTGGTTTCCTATAAAACCTATGCGGCGGATATGACCGACCGCAAAAGCGCCGAAAAAAGTATTGCACTTTCATCGGGCGCAGCGCGTGCATACGGCGGTGCAGCTTTAAAAAGCGTAAACGGAAAGGACGCAGTTGTGTTTTCAAAGAGCGACTGCGGCGCGGAATGGAAGTTCACCGTTCCCGAGGACGCGCTTTACAATATAAGGCTTTCATACACAGCGGTTGATACCGGCGTTGATTATGCTTTCACTTTAAAAACGGACGGCAAAGCGCCGTTTGAAGAGGCAAAGAGCCTTACCTTCCCGCGAGTTTGGCAAAACGCGCAGGAAAGCTTTAAAACCGACAGGGACGGCAACGACCTGACCCCCGAGCAGACCGAAATAAAGGATTATTACGGTGTTTTGGCAAAAAGCAGCACGGGCGAGACGGTTGAGCCGTATGCGATTTATCTGACCGCGGGCGAGCATACCGTTGCTTTGGAAAATCCCGGGCAGGCGGTGGCTGTGGCAGAACTTATACTTGAAGCTCCCGAGGCTGTAACCGATTATTCGGATTATTCAAAGGACTTCAAGGAGGATAAAAGCACCTCTGCCGAAACAATAGTAATTGAGGGCGAAAGCGCCGTTTTAAAATCCGCTTCAAGCCTTATTCCGAAATCGGATAACTCAAATGCGGGAATGACCCCGAGCAGCCCGAGCCTTACAAAGCTTAATTACATAGGCGGAACCTCCTGGCAGGACGCGGGGCAGTTCCTTGTATGGAATTTTGAGGTGAAGGAAAGCGGTTATTACTCTTTAGGATTCAGATACCGCCAGAGCGACGTTATAAACGCCGAAAGCTGGCGCCTGCTTAAAATCGACGGCAAAACTCCCTTTTCAGAAGCCAAGGGCATACGCTTCCCGTATTCCGCAAAATGGGAATTTTTGAAATACGGCGGGGAAGACCCGTATTACCTTTATTTGGAAAAGGGCAGCCACACATTATCGCTTGAAGTGACCCTCGGTGCAATGGCGGATTATTTCTACCGCCTTTACGGAATAGTGGAAAAGCTCGGCGATAAGTATATAGACATAGTGAAAATAACCGGCGCCACACCCGATGTAAACCTGGATTACGAGCTTTTCACGCAGATACCGGATTTAAAGGAGACCTTTACCTACTGCGATAAGGAGCTTTTATCGCTGGTAGCTGATTTAGAGGGCTTCACGGGTAAGCGGAGCAGCCAGTATATTTCGGCGCTTAAGAATATGTCGCGCGTGCTTAACAATATGCTTGACCGACCCTACACCGCGCACCAGTATGTAAGCGATTATTACTCGAATTACACCTCGTTAAGCTCATGGCTATACGATATGAAGAAAATGCCGCTCTGCATTGATACAATACAGTTAGCCCCTGCGGGACAGGATTTTGTAAACACAAAAACCGGCTTTTTCAAAAAAATGGGCTACAGCTTTAAGCGCCTTATAGTTTCGTTTTTTGACGATTACACGGTGAATACCGAAAACGGCGAAAAGGAAAAAGCCTTAAAACTTTGGGTGAACTGGGGCAGAGATCAGGCGACCTCGCTTGATACGCTTATAAGGGACTCATTCACAGAGCAGACGGGAATACACGTTGATGTGCAGATAACCAACGCTTCGCTTGTAAACGGTATTTTGTCGGGCAATTTCCCCGATATGGCGCTGCATATGACAAGAACCGAGCCTGTAAACCTCGGAATACGCGGGGCGCTGGCAGACCTTAATCAATTTGACGATTTGGGTGATACGCTGAAAAGATTCCAGCCCGACGCGCAGGTGCCCTATGAATATAACGGAAAGCTGTACGCTCTGCCCGATACGCAGACATTTTATATGCTTTTCTACAGGACGGACATTCTCGAAAATTTAGGGCTTACAATTCCGAAAAACTGGGACGAGTTCCTTTACACATCAGCCATTATTCAGCGGAACAATATGAATATATATGTTCCGTATACGATGATAACCTCGTCGCAGACGATAAGCACCGGTATAGGCAGTCTTAATATGTTTGCAACGCTTATGGGGCAAAAGGGGCTTTCGCTTTACAATAAGGAGCTTAACGCCACCTCACTTACGGGAATTGAGCAAATTTCGGTTTTCGATTTCTGGACTAAGTTCTACACCGATTACGGATATCAGAAGGAAGCGGATTTTTACAACCGTTTCCGCGCGGGCACAATGCCGCTGGGTATATCCACCTATACCACATATTTAACGCTTTACAGCGCAGCTCCCGAAATAAAGGGGCGCTGGTCGATAGCCTCCGTTCCGGGAACAGCCGGCGGGAACGATTCGGTTGCCGGCGGCGGCACGGGCTGCTCAATAATAGAAAAATCCAAAAATAAAAAGGAAGCCTGGGAGTTCCTTAAATGGTGGACTGCCGCCGATACACAGACCAGGTATTCAAATAATGTTGAATCCCTTATAGGAATGCTCGGCAGACAGGCGACCGCAACCGTGGACGCGCTTAAAAAAATGGCGTGGGACAGCGAGGATCTCGATAAGATACTTACGCAGTGGGCAAAGGTAAAGGAGGTTCCCGAGGTTCCGGGAAGCTACTACCTCGGTCGTGCGCTTGATCAGGCTTACTGGTCGGTGCTTAACGACGGCGTAAACGCAAAGGACGCAATTGTTAAATGGAGCAAGGCTGCCGACAGCGAGATTACACGCAAAATTCAAGAATACAGTGAAGGAGAGTAAAATGATGACGGCTGCAAAACCCCTAAAGGCACATCGGGATTCCGGCTTTAAAGAGCAGCTGCCTATGATATTGCTGCTTGTGCCGTTCTTTACCTTCTTTTTTGTATTCACGGTATTGCCGATTATTTCATCCATGGTTTTAAGTCTGACCTCATATGATATGCTGTCAGCCCCGAAATTTACGGGAATAGGCAACTATATGCGTATGTTCGTTGAGGATGAGGTTTTCGCAATCGTGCTTAAAAACACTGTTGCGCTTGCAATTGTAGTAGGTCCTGCGGGTTTCCTGCTCGCATTTCTGCTGGCGTGGCTTGTAAATGAGTTTTCCACAGGAATGCGAACGCTGTTTTCCTTTATGTTCTATGCGCCGTCCCTTGTGGGCAATGCCTACTTCATATGGAAGATTGCCTTCTCGGGCGACAGCTACGGCTATATAAACAGCCTTCTGCTGTCAACCGGCGTTATAACCGAGCCGATAGTGTGGCTTAAAAGTCCGCAGTATCTTTTCACAATAATTATTATTGTTCAGCTGTGGCAGAGCATGGGCGTTTCGTTCCTTTCAAATATTTCGGGTCTTCAAAATGTAAACCGCGATTTATACGAGGCGGGCGCGATTGACGGAATAAGAAACCGCTGGCAGGAGCTAAGGTATATTACCCTCCCTTCAATGTCGCATATGCTGCTTTTCAGTGCGGTAATGCAAATTCAAAGCAGCTTTTCAATAAGCGCGGTTGCGGTTGAGCTTGCGGGCTACCCGAGCGTGCAGTACTCGGTAGATACCATTGTTACGCATATGTCGGATATGGCGACGGTGCGGTATGAGCTCGGTTACGCCTCGGCTATAGCGGTGGTTTTGTTTGCAATGATGGCGTTCACAAGACTGATTATCGGAAAAGCCTTGAATACGGTCAGCAGGTAGGTGCTTTTGATGATTAAAAAACTTTATTACAAATTCATACCGTCAAGCCGTAAAAAGTCAATGGCTACGCGCTTTACCCGCTCAACCTTCGGCAATATATGCTGCTTTGTGCTGATAACCGCCGCCGGGCTTTTCAGTATGCTGCCGCTGATATACGCGGTTGTAACCTCCTTTAAGCCGATAGACGAGCTGCTTATTTTCCCGCCGACGTTTTTTGTGCGCCGACCGACCACGGAAAACTACGTGGCGCTTCCTACGCTGCTTTCAAGTCTTTCGGTTCCGCTTTCACGCTATGTGTTCAACAGCCTGTTTATAACGGTTTTCACCTCGATTTTAAATATTGTATTTTCCGCAATGGCGGCGTTTTCGCTTTCAAAGGGAACATACAAGGGCAGGGGAATTATTTTTATGATAATTCAGTTTGCGCTTATGTTCAACGCATACACCCTTTCCGTTCCGCAGTATGTAATATTTTCGGAGCTGCATATAGTAAATACCTACTGGGTATATATTCTGCCGCAGCTTGCGGGAACACTGGGAGTTTTCCTTATAAAGCAGTATATTGAGGGCTATGTGCCCGACGCTCTGCTTGAAGCCGCGAAGATTGACGGCGCGGGGTATCTGCGTATATTCTGGCGGATAATAATGCCGATAATTAAGCCGGCATGGCTTACCGTTACGCTTTTTGCGTTCAGGGATATATGGGCGTCAATTCCGAACGGAACGATTTTTGACGAAAAGCTTAAGACCCTGCCGCAGATAGTAACGCAGGTGACTGCGGGCGGAACCGCCCGAACCGGCAGCGCAATGGCGCTTACCACCATTATGATGATTCCGCCTATTATTATATATCTTATTTCGCAGAGCAATGTTGTTGAGGCGATGAGCAGTGCGGGAATCAAAGAATAAGCAAAGGAGCGAAAACCTATGATTAAAAACGCAGCGCGTTTTCTTTCTGTATTACTGGCGTTCATATGTTTGGCGTCCTCTGCTTTCGGCGTAGCGGCGATTTCGCCCGCCGAACAGATACCCTTCGAAAGCTATACATATTGGGATGATATAGGTGAAGAACGCAAGGCGGTATACAGCCGCCCGATGTACGAAACCGACGTATTGCTTGACGCTTTATCGCTCGGCATAAAGCCGTTTTCCACAATCAACGATGTTTTCACCGACGGCAAAAAGGTTTATATACTTGATAATGCCGCCCGCATAGTGGTACTTAATGCAAATTATGAGCTTTTGGGAGAAATAGGTCACATAAAGGGCGGCGACGGCACTGATTACGATTACACCGGCGCGCAGAGCCTATATGTTCATTCTGACGGCTCAATATTTATATGCGATACCGATAACGCCCGTGTTTTAAGGGCAAACCCCGACGGTACTCTTAAGGACATTTATGTTGTTCCCGAATCGTCGCTGATACCCGAAAGCTTTGTTTTCAAGCCGCTTAAAACGGTTATGGACTCGCACGGGTACCTTTATGTTTTGAGCGACGGCTCTTATTACGGCGCTTTACTTTACGCACCTGATAAGACCTTTACCGGCTTTTATGGCGCTAACGATGTAACCTCAAATATTGCCACGGCAATTAAAACCGTTTTCGAGAGAATGTTCACAAACAATGTAAAAAAGAGCGCAAGCGCGAGAAATCTCCCTTATTCGTTTGTGGATATTGTAATTGATAAAAACGATTTTGTTTACACCGCAACGGGTAAGACCTCAACCTATGATAAAAAGGGGCAGATAAAGAAGCTGAACCCCGGCACGGGAAACAACATAATGGATTCGGAGGATACCGATTTCACCGACGACGGCTTTAACACGACCTTTAATAACGGCACGCAGATTGACCAGGATATTGTAGGGCTTGCCGTTAATGACAGCGGCTTTGTTTACTGTGTTGAATCGCAGTTCGGAAGGGTTTATCTTTACGACAGAGCCTGCCGTATGCTCACCGCCTTCGGTGGGGGACTCGGTCAGGGCAGCCAAAAGGGCACCTTTTCCGCGGCTAACGCAATTGCGCTTAACGGAACGGACGTTTTGGTAAGCGATAAGCTGAAAAACACGGTTACGGTATTTAAAATAACCGATTTCGGCAAAAAGGTGCTCGGTCTTATAGATGATACGCTTGACGGCAAGTATACTGAATGTAAGGAAGGCTGGGAAGAGGTAATAAGCCTTGACAGAAACTTCCAGCCGGCATACAGCGGACTTGCAAGGGCATACCTCACGGACGGCGACTACAAGGAAGCAATGAAGCTCGCCCGCGAGGGCTATGACCGCGAAACCTACAGCCTTGCATTTGAGTTCCACCGCAAAGATTTAATGCGCGAGTATTTTTGGCTGATTTTTCTTGTTGTAATAGTTGTTATTGCGGCTGTTGTAACGCTCATCATTATATCGTCAAAGCGCAAGCTTACGCTTATAAAATCAAAGCAGGTCCGCCTGATGCTCAGAACGCTTATTCACCCGGTTCTGACCTTTGATGAGATAAAGGAGAAAAAGCAGGGCTCGCTTATAATTTGCGGCGTGCTCACGGCACTTTTCTATGTGACTGCGGTAATACAGGTGCTGTGCGGCGGATTCCTGTTTACACAGTACGACCCCACAAGCTTTAACTCGGTTTGGGTGCTTATAAGAAGCGCGGGACTGGTTGTTTTGTGGGTCATAAGCAACTGGATGATTTCAACGCTGATGCAGGGCAAGGGTACGCTTAAGGAAATATGCATTGTAACCTGCTACAGCCTGTCGCCCATAATAATAGAACGCTTTTTAAGACTTATTCTTACGAATGTGCTACTGCCGAGCGAGGCAATGTTCTTAAACGGCTTTGATACGCTGGCAATAGGGTATACGCTGCTGCTATTGATTATAGGGCTTATTAAAATTCATGATTTCAGCTTCGGAAAGCTTATAGGTTCAAGCGTTTTGAGCGTTTGCTGGCTTGCGGTTTTGGTTTTCCTGATGATTCTGGTCGGAATGTTGATACAGCAAATAGGTGGCTTCTTAATCACCGTTTTGCTGGAGCTTATTTCATAAACGGGAGGAATTAAGTTTGATCCGCAAAAAATATTTATCATCGGTTTGCGCTGTCGCTCTTACTGTCGCGCTTCTCTGCGGCTGCGGCGGATCCGGGGTTTCTCAAAAAAGACTTTCCTACGATAAGGAAAAGCTTTCAACCGATATTTCCGATGAGCTTATTGCTCAAAACGAAAATTACCGCCTGGAAATAAACCGCACATCGCTCGGTGTTTCACTTACCGATTTGAAAACGGGCAAGGTTTACGGAACAAACCCCGTGAATTCGGGCGGGGAGCAGTTTGATGAGTTCGGAATGCCAATAAAGCGGCACCCGCAGATTGAATCTGTGCTTTTCATAGAATATCTTGATACTCAGAAGAACACTACCTCAAAGCTGATATCCTACAGCGCCGCTGTTCAGAACGGGCGCACCGTTTTAGAGAATACCGATAACGGCGTTAAGGTTGAATATTACTTTGACGATGCCGAAATAATGATTCCGATAACCTACACCTTAAGGGAAAACGGTTTAAGTGTGACGCTTGACCCGAAGGGAATAGAGGAAGGCAGCAATATGCTGATTTCGGTTTCGGTAGCCCCCTTCTTCTGCTCGGTAGAAAATACCGAGAAAAACGGATATCTGCTTTACCCATCGGGTTCGGGAGCGCTTATTTATCCCAAGGAGGTTTCGCAGCCCGGCGACAGCTACTCCGCCGAGGTGTACGGCGAGGATGCCTCAAAGGAAAAATGGGATAAGACTTCAACCGAAAAATCAATAAGACTGCCGGTCTACGGAGCAAAAAGCGGTGACACCGCAGCTTTTGCTATAATCGAAAAGGGAGCGGATTCCTGCCTGCTTGAAACAACGGTCGGCTCAACCTCGGTAGGCTACTCAGCGGTATATGCCACCTACCAGTTAAGGGGCTACACCGCAAACATAAAGGAGCTTTACAATAACAGATATTACAAGGGGCTTGTTTATTCCGATAATATGACGGACGCTCCGCTTGAAATAGGCTTTTACCCGCTTGCGGGCGAAAACGCCGATTACAGCGGAATGGCAGGGCTTTACCGAAGCTACATTGAAAAAACCGAGGGCAAGGCGGAAAACGCAAAGGCCGCCACCCTTAATATTACCGCCGTAGGCGGAACAATGATTTCAAAATCCTTCCTCGGTGTGCCGTATACCACGCTTTTGGCGACCACCACGCTTAAGGACGCTGCGGCTATGGTAAAGGAATTAGAGGAGGGCGGAGCTAAGGTTTCCGCACTGGCGCTCAGCGGCTTCGGCAAAACCGGAATAGATTCGGTAAAGCCCGCGGGCGGTTTCAGAATTGCGGGTAAGCTTGGTTCTTCAAAAGACTTTACCTCGCTTAAAAAGACCTGTGAAAATTCCAATACCGACTTGTTTTTCGATTTTGACGCGGTAACGTTTTCAAAATCCGGCGGCGGACTTTCCTCCTACTTTGATTCAGCGGTGCGCGCCAACAGAAAGCGCGCAAAGGTATATGATTACAATATAGCCCTTTTGGGCAGGGAAACGGATTCGGCGTATTCCCTCACAGCGCGTAATAAGCTGACATATATTACAAACAAAATAATTAAAAAAGCGGGAGCTATACCGGGAATAGGTCTTTCATCGCTTTCCAATACCGCTTATTCGGATTATACTGATAAAAGTTCCGGTCTGTATTACGCAAAATCGGGTATGACCGAGCAGGTTTCCGAAATTATAGAAAATGTAAAGAAAAGCGGAAAGAAATTTATGTCAAGCGAGGCGAACGCTTACGCGGCGGTCAAATCGGATGTTATATTCAATTCACCCGCACGCTCAAACGCGGCGCTGATCTTTGATGACGACATTCCGTTTTATCAGATGGCGTTAAGGGGAAGAACGGCGCTTTCAACCGAAAGTCTGAATCTTGCAACCGACCGCGAGGAACAATTACTCAAGGCGGTTGAAGGCGGTATGGGGCTTGCCTACACCCTGACCGCGAAATATGATACAAAGCTTATAGACAGCGGTGTGCCGGTGTTTTACAACAGCCTTTACAGCGACCTTAAGGACGGAATAATATCCGACAGCAAAACGCTTTCGGAGCTTTATGGAAAAATAGGAAATTCCGCAATTAAGAGCCATAAAATACACGATTCGGGACTCAGAGAAACAGTATACGAAAACGGTGTAACGGTGTTTGTGAACTATTCATCGGGGGAATTGAATTCACCTGCGGGAAGCGTTCGTGCTCACGGCTTCCTCATTTGGGAGGAAAAGGTATGAAAAAGAAAAAATACAGGGGTATTGAACAGCTTAAAAGCCGTTACGGCTGGTTATTTATTTCAACCTGGCTTGTGGGAGTAATTCTTTTCTTCGCAATACCGGTAATACAGTCCGTAATTTATTCCTTTTCACAAATGACGGTAAACGAGGGCGGCATTAAGACCCTGTTTGTCGGAATGAAAAACTATAAATACATAATCGCGGAGCACACCGATTACCTCGGATGGCTTAGAAAGTCGGTCACCAATTTTCTTTATTCGCTGCCTATCATAGTGCTTTTAAGCCTGGTGCTGGCGCTGCTGCTCAATAATAAGTTCAAGGGCAGGCTGTTTTTCAGGGCGCTGTACTTTATGCCCGTAATAATAGCCTCGGGCGTGGTTATAGAGCTGATATCCGGTATGACTACGGGTGGTATGAGCGATTCTTCGGTTTCGGAATCGGTATCAGGCGGAATGTTCAGCGTGCAGGATGTTATGGCGGTGCTGGATCTTCCGAATCAGGTGGCGGAATATGTTCAGAAAATTATAAGCAACATATTTGACCTTATCTGGAACAGCGGCATACAAACGGTACTGTTCATTGCGGGTCTTCAATCCATTCCGTCAAGTCTTTATGAGGCAAGCCGCGTAGAGGGCGCTACAAAGTGGGAGGAATTTTGGTTTATTACCTTCCCGATGCTTTCAAATGTAACGCTGCTCGTTATGGTATATACAATGGTTGAACTGTTCATAAGCAACCGCAACGTACTAATTTTAAAGGTTTACGATTTAATGCGTGCGGCAGTTTACGATCAGACCTCGGCAATGATGTGGTTCTACTTCCTTATTGTCGGCGGAATAATGGGAATAATCGTGGGAATTTACAGAAAGTGCCTGCAAAACAAGTGGTCTTAAAGGAGGGGAGCTTAATGAAAACGGAAAAAATCAAAATGGGCTCTCGCCGCAGCAGGCTCGGAAAATCCTTTTCACCCGCGGTCACGGCAGTTTTCAGAATGGTGCTCCTCATTTCAATAGGATATGTAATTATATATCCGCTGATCTATATGGTGAGCACATCGCTTGTAAGCCGAAACGGTTTCTTTAACTCCGCGCGGGTATGGATTCCCGAGAAGGTAAGCCCGGCGTTCAACTATAAAACCGCATGGGAGCTGCTTAATTACACAACGAGCCTTATGGCTACCCTGAAATATGAAATTGTGAGCGCGCTCATAGAAGTGGCGGCGTGTGCCGTTACCGCATATGGCTTTGCAAGGTTTAAATTCAAGGGAAAAACAATATTACTCGGCGTTTTGTTCCTCACAATTCTGGTGCCGGATATGCTGGTTATAATTCCGCGAATGGCGAATTATTCAAAGTTTGATATTTTAGGAATTTTCGGGTTTTTAAACAAGCTTACCGGCGTTGATTTACGACCCGACCTTCTTGACAGCGCGGCGGCGTTCTATCTGCCCTCGCTGTTCTCGATAGGTCTTCGCAGCGGAATTATTATTTTCATTTATATGCAGTTCTTCAGCAGCTTTCCTAAAGAGCTTGAAGAAGCGGCATGGATAGACGGCGCAGGACCCATAAAGACCTTTTTGAAGATTGCAATTCCGTCTTCGGGGGTCGTTATTACAACGGTAATAGTATTTTCGCTTATATGGCACTGGAACGATTATCTGCTGTGCGCAATGTATTTAAGCGACGATTATCCGCTTGCAATGTCGCTTAATATGCTGCCCACCGCGCTTACCACAATGGGCTATTACCTTAACCCGGAAACGCCCGAAACACTTGCTTTCCAAATGGCGGGCTGCGTGCTTTTCGTAACGCCGATGCTCGTAGTTTATATGATACTTCAGCGCCGCTTTATAGAAAGCATTGACCGAGTCGGAATTACAGGATAGTAATATTCTGAAAAATAAATATAAAAAGGGGAAATAATTATGACAAAAAAAATTGCAAGCATTTCAGTCAAGCTGTTATGCCTCTTAATGGTATTTGCCTTGGCTGCAGGCTGCCGCAAATCTCCGGGTGATTCGTCTTCGGATTATTACACTTCCGAAATAATAGTGGACGATGATACCTCCGGAAGCACCTCCGGCGGAGACGGCAAGGGTACAGACGCCTCCGGCACAACCTCGGACGGCTCGAAAGCGAGCGGTACCGCAAGCACAGGTAACGGCAAGGATAAGCCGAACGCCGGCACAACGGGCGGTAAGGTTAATCCCGAAAAATACCGCGGAACTACCGTAAGATACGCTACCTGGAAGAATCCTTACCAGCACGAGGACGGCAAGGTTGTTGATAAGTTCCAGAAGAAGTACGGTATTAAGGTTAAAATTGACACCATACCCCAGAGCACCTATGTTCAGGAGGTTACCGGTAAGATTGCCGCAGGCAACTCGCCCGATATATTCTTTGATAACGGCACATTCCCGGCGTCAATCGCCTGCTTGCAGCCGCTTGAGGCTATGCAGCTTGATTTGAACGACGGAATATGGGACCAGGGTATGATTAAAATGTCAACCCTCGGCGGCAAGCCCTTCCTTGTTAATACCGTAGGCAATATCTGGGCTGAGGTTGACTGCCTGTTCTACAATAAGAAGATATTCGCGGACAATAATATCAGAACTCCCGAAGAATACTACAAGGCAGGCAAATGGACCTTTGCAGCCCTTACAAAGTGTATGACCGATGTTAAAAACGCGGGCTACATAGGCGGATACATTGACGTTCAGTCTCTTCTTGCTTCAACCGGCACAGGCTTCTACGGCTTAAAGAACGGAACCATTACCAACGGCGTAAACGAAATGACCTATAACGTAATGACCCAAATTTCACAGTGGGTAAGCAACGGTCTTATTAAAAATCCGCTTGAGCGCAACCTGCTGCAAAACTTCATAAAGGGCAAGGCAGGTATTGCTATTACTAACGCTTACGGTCTTAAGGCTACAGGCTATTTCTCGGAGATGAACCCGAATAATGTAGGCTTTACCTACATTCCGAAGTATGACGACAAAACAAAGGCTTACACAACGGGACTTTTCCGCGGCTGGGGACTCATTCGCGGCTCTAAAAACCCGGTTGCCGCAGGAATATTCCTTCGCTATTATCTCGATGTAAATAATTACGACACCAACTCTGCGTTTATAAACAACGAGGCAAAGCAGTTCTTCTTCAAGCTGACCTCCGGTGTTAAGACAGACGACAAGAACCCCTACCTGATTCTCGGCGTGGCGTCCCTCTGCAGCGAAAGCACCGATAAATACAACGGCTTTGCAGCCGAGTCTCCCGGACAGGTAAGAACAAAAATGCAGGCATTCCTCCCCACAATTAACAGTAATGTTAAGAAGGTAAACGAGGAAATGACAAAGCAGATAAAGTCCCTCGGACTTAAATAAGCATTTTTCCCAAGCTACGGTGCGGCAAAGAAATGCGCCGCACCGAAAGGAGTATGAAAATGATAAATCGACTGAATCTCTCTAAAAAGGCGCTTGCCTTTTTGCTGGCTTTTTCGGTTTTGATTTCCACCGTAACCGTTAATCTTGCGGTTTTTGCGGATGTATCGCCCAAAACCTCGGGGGATACCTTCACAGAGGGCATAAAGGGCGCGGTCTGGAACGGAGAGGTCGCCACGGGCTACGCGGGAGGCACGGGTACTAAAACCGATCCGTATTTAATCGAAACTCCGAATCAACTGGCGTATATGCTCAAGCACGATGTCGTCGCCACGGCGGATAAAGACAATAAAACCAGTGCTTCAATGGGCAAATACTACAAGCTGACGGCTAATATATATCTTAACGATGTAACAGACCCCGAATGGATGGATAATTCTCCCAATTCCTGGTTCACAACCGAAAGTGCGGAGCGCTTCGGCGGCAACATAGACGGCGACGGCTACACAATATTCGGTTTGTATTTTAACGGAACGGCAGCCGGCGCGCTGATACCCTATGCCGATATATGGGGTCGCGATATTTCCTTTAAAAACATAAATATATCCGATTCGTATATAAACTCAAGCAGCAGTTTCGTTTCGGCGCTTGTGGGCTATGTTTACGGCGGCATGAAGAATACCGTAACATATTCAAAGTGCTATGTTTCCGAAAGCGTTACCGTGAAAACCACTGCGCAATATGCAGGCGGACTTTTGGGCTGCAGTGCAAATAAGGAAGATAAATATGTCATAGAGGATTGCGCGGTTTTAGGCTCGGTATCTGCCTCGGGTGGATATTCAGCAGGCTTCTGCGGATACTTTTACGCCGCGAATGTCGTGAAAATAAGCAACAGCTTTGCGCTCGGCAGCTTCGGCACGAATATTGACGAGCAGAAGGACAGCTACACGGTTTCTAATCTTTCTAAGATCAAGGGTGACGCTGCAAAAACGGAAATGCCGAACCTTGATTGGAAAGGCGTTTGGGAAGTAACGGAGAACTATCCTGTTCTTCAAATTGCAAAGCCCGGCTTTGATATATGGGACGGCAAGACAGCAGCCGCTTATGCCGGCGGCAGCGGTACTGCGGACGATCCTTATCTTATAACAGACGGCTCTCAGCTTGCGTTAATGCTTTCCGAGGGCGATAATTCAAAGGATAAGTATTACGAGCTTGCGGCAAATATTTATCTTAACGATGTATTTGCGGAAAACTGGAAGGATAACAGCCCGAGACAGTGGTATTCATACAACGCACTCGGCAAAAAGTACTTCCAGGGTAATTTCAACGGCGCAAATCACGCCGTGTACGGAATGTACTACAAGGGCAAGGATAACAGCGTAGGCTTAATACCTGCCGCAAAGGGTACGGTATCCGTAAGCAATCTGCATGTATATGACAGTTATATCGAATCTGACGGTTTTGCGCTTGCTACGGTTATAGGCTATGTGGGCAGCGGTAATTACAAGGCTGTAAAGTGCTATGTTCACGAAAGCAACACCGTTAAGTGTAATATTGACACGCAGGATAATGCCGCGGGCGGATTATTCGGCTACGGCGGTTCAAATGAATTTACGGTTGAAGCGTGTGCCGTGGTTTCCGAAAGAATAACCGTGGGCACTACGGGTAAGGTTTATAACGGCGCTATAGTTGCAAACAACTGGGCGAGTAAGGTAAGCGTTAAAAATACCTTTGCAAACGGCGTTTTCGGTAAGGAACCGGGAATTGCCAAAAGCGCTGATAACTGCTACACTACCATTGCCGACCCGGTATACGGCACGGATGTCTGCGATGCGGAAAAAATGAAGGGTACGGGCGCTAAAGACGCAATGCCTTACCTTGACTGGAACAAGACCTGGATGGTCAGCAACAGCGGATATCCGAAGTTCAAGCCTGAGGAGACGGAGGAAAGCGAAATTTGGGATGGCAGCGTTGCAAAGCGCTATGCCGGCGGCTCGGGAACGGCTGCTGACCCGTACCTTATTTCCTACGGCTCGCAGCTTGCGAAAATGGCAATAGACTCAAAAAGCGCGGGAGCTTACTATAAGCTTACGGGCGACATAAAGCTCAATGATACATCTGCCGAGAACTGGAAGGCAACAGCCGAGCAGTGGCAGTGGAACAAAAATGTATTCGCAGGCACGCTTGACGGCGCAGGCTGCAGGATAATAGGGCTTTATTACGATGGCGATCAATCGAGTGTCGGCCTTTTATGTTATGCAAAGGACGCGACAATAAAGAACCTGATTTTGACCGATTCATATATTCGTTCAAGCGGCTTCGGCGTAGGCGCGCTTGTGGGCAATGCCCATAGCGGCACGGTTAAGATTACCGACTGCGTTGCAGAGGATAGCGTTTCGGTTGAATCAACTTATAACAGCGGCGGAGACAAGGGCGCAGGCGGTCTTGTAGGCTACGGCGGCGCTGCTGTGGTTATTGAAAGCAGCGCATATGAGGGAACTGTAAAGGCTCCCGGAAACGCAGGTGCGCTTGCAGGTAACTGCTGGGGAACGGTTACGGTTAAAAACAGCTTTGCCGTGCCCGAAATGAAGCTTTGCACCAAAAAAGGGCTGGACGCTAAATCAGCAAACAACTACAGCACCTTCGGCGGGTCTGAAACAGGCGTTACCACCGTTACTGCCGAGCAGATGCGCGGCAAAAACGCACTTATAAATATGCCGCTTTTAACCGGCTGGGCAGCGACCGAAAAATACCCCTCAAGATTTTATGAGGGTGTTGCAGATGAAGTATGGTCGGGCGTTACCTCGGTCAACTACGCGGGCGGCGCGGGAAGTAAAAACGACCCGTACATTATTGAAACCGCAGAGCAGCTTTTCAAGCTTGTGAATGATATTTCCACTGCGGGCAAATTCTACAAGATAACAAAGGATATAAAGCTTAACGATACATCGGTCTCCGATTGGAAGGCTACTGCCAAGCAGTGGGTAAGCACCGCAACCTTTGCGGGAACGCTGAACGGCGGCGGTCACACGATAAGCGGACTTTACTATAACGGCGGCGAATCGAGAGTAGGTCTTTTCCGTTATGCGAAGGACGCCGAGATAAAGCGCATTGTGCTTGATAACGCTTATGTTCATTCCACTGATTACGGCACGGGTGCGTTTGTGGGTATGGCAAGCAGCGGTACAGTGAAGATTTCCGAATGTTATGCGACCGAAAGCGTAAGCGTTGAATCGACCCTTGCTACAGGAAATGACAGAGGTGCCGGCGGTTTTGTAGGCTACGGCGGCGGTACGGTCGTAATTGAAAATTCGGGCTTTACAGGCTCTGTAAAGGCTCCCGGCTTCGCGGGTGCGTTTGCGGGCAACTGCTGGGGCACGGTTACCGTAAGGGGCAGCTTTACCACAGCGGGCGTTAAGTTCTGCACCAAAAAGGGACTTAGCGATTCTTACAATAACTACGGCAACGGCGCTGCGGAAGCATCGGTTACAAAGCTCACCGCAGAGCAGATGAAGGGCGAAGAAGCAAAGACCAATATGCCGCTTCTCAACTGGGAGGTATTCTGGAAAACAACCTCAGGCTACCCCGTGTGCAGATTCCTAAGCCCCGACGGTACTCCCGGAGAGCGCTGGACTGGAGCGGTTGCCGAAAACTATGCAGGCGGCGACGGCAGCGAGAAGAATCCTTATCTTATTGCTACGGGCGAGCAGCTTGCAAAGGCGGTACAGGATAACGAGAGCACCGGAAAGTATTATAAGATTATTGAAGACATAAAGCTTAACGATACCTCCGCTGCTGATTGGAAGACTACCGCTAAACAGTGGATATGGAACAACAATATATTCAGAGGTAATATGAACGGCGACTGCCATACCGTAAGCGGTCTTTACTACAACGGCACAGCTTCTAAAATAGGTATCTTCTGCTATGCGAAGGATGCGAATATCAAGCGTATTAAGCTGACCGATTCCTATATCTATACAACCGGCTTTGCCGCGGGAGCAATTTTAGGCGACGCCAACAGCGGAAGCATAAATATTTCCGATTGCTATGTTACCGACACGGTTTATGTTGAATCAGCATATGACAAGGGCGGCGACAAGGGCGCCGGCGGCATTGTGGGCTACGGCGGCGCGACCGTGATAATCGATACCTGCGCCTTCCTCGGAACGGTTAAGGCTCCCGGCAATGCGGGCGCGTTTTTAGGCAACTGCTGGGGAAGCTTTGCGGTTAAGAACAGCTTTGCCGTTCAGCCTATAAAGTTCTGCACAAAGAAGGGGCTCGGCAGCGCTTCTGTTAATAACTACGGTACCGGCGCAGACGCCGAAACAGGTGTTACAAGAGTTACGGCAGAGCAGATGAAGGGCGCAGACGCGAAGAAAAATATGCCGCTTCTCAACTGGGTACGCTCCTGGAAGGTATCAGATTCCTACCCCGTGCTTAATGTGGGCGAGGATGAGGGTGTTCCCGGCAGAGTATGGAGCGGAAGACTTGCAACAGGATTTGCGGGCGGAAAAGGCACTGCGGACGACCCGTACCTTATTTCTACACCCGAGCAGTTAGCGTATCTCGTTAACGATCTTTATATGAGCGTAGGCAACTATTATAAGGTTACCGATGATATTTATCTCAATAACGTTAAAAACAGCAACTGGGAAAATGAAAGCCCGAATCAGTGGTTCTGGGTAAGCGCTGCGAGAACAGGCAACTTCAACGGTCATATAGACGGCGACGGTCACGTTGTTTACGGAATATACCTTGATGTTGAGCAGACTACCGATGTTCTTTACACCGGTTTGTTCCCGACAATTTCAGACGGAACGGTCATTGAAAAGCTCGGAGTTGCCGAATCGCACATAAAGGTGCATACCGATAAGACGGGCGTTGAATCCTACGCGGGCGGCTTCTCGGGATATGTGTTCTTTAACAAGGGCGATTCTGAATATGTGGAAAAGGGAGTTAATTTCCCGAAGATTTCACAGTGCTTCGGCGATACAAGCGTTACGCTTGAGGCGGCATTCTGCGGCGGTATAGTTGCGGGTGCTCCGAGACCTGCCGATATAAACGACTGCTACTTTGTAGGCAAGCTTATAGGCGAGCGCGTGGGCGGCATTGTAGGAAACAGCTGGACGGAATACGAGGGCGCAACGGTTACTCACTGCTATTCCGCAACAGCCGACGCTGATTTACTCGGCAACGGTAAATCAAGCGTTACCAATTCCTCAACCCCGATCAACTACACTGAGAACTACGCGAACTCCACGGGACTCGGAAATATGGTAACACAGGTAAGTCTTCTTATGATGCGCGGCGACGCGGCGCGTAAGAATATGCTCGGACTTGATTTCGATAATGTATGGCAGGTACTGCCGAACGGCACACCGGTGCTGAAAATATTCGGCACTACCGATAAATTCTCGAATACCTCGCAGCCGAAGCTTATTGAGATTTCCTTTGTAAGCAATGGCGGAACAGAGGTTGACCCGATTTACGGCAACCCCGAGGAAAAGGCAAATCTGCCGATTCCGACAAAGGAGGGCTACTCCTTTGAGGGCTGGTATGTTTACAGAGAGCTTGATTTCAAGTTTGATATAGATTATTTCCCCTATTTTGACCAGATACTCTATGCCAAATGGACTCCGAGCGGTAAAATACAGGATTTTGAGGAATATCCCAACACTATGTATGATACCGGTAAGGATTACGAGCTGTATATGCCGGGCGTTACCGATTATAATGCAAACTATATAAGAAACGGAACAGCCTCAATGCACAGAATAGGTGCCGATTCATCTGACAGCGATTTCCTTGTGATGTATGAGGATATGCTCACCGTCGGAAAGAAGTATACTCTTACGATTTGGGCGACCGCCGATAAATCGGGAACACAGGCAGACCTTTCACTTGTTCACGAAAACTGGCCTGATGTTTACGATACCGATTCGGGCGTGGAGCTTATCAAAACCGTTACTCTTGAGGACGGCGAATGGCAGAAGATAGAATACACCTTTATTGCTCACACAAAGTGGATTGCACTGCGTACCTCGGGCAATGCAAGCGTCTTCTTTGACGATATTATGGTGTCGCTTGTTTCGGATGAGATTTATCCGGTCAAAAACACCACGAATACCGATAAGAATACCAGCGATACCGATATAACCGATAATAACGGTCAGATTTCGGATAATACGTATAATACCGACAATACACATAACGGCGATACCGACAATAAACCGAGCGGCGGTAAAAAGGTTATCAAAAAGCGCATAAAGAAAGCGCGCACGGGCACAGAGGAAAGCAATATCTTAATACCTGTTGTTATCATCTCCGGCGCTGTTGCGGCGGCAGCCCTGATAATCGTAATTATCGCGGTTAAACGCCGTAAATCAAAAAAGCAGACGAAGACTCTGTAAAGTAACAAAACGGGGCAGGGAATTTATTCTCTGCCCTCAGCCTTTTTTGTCAATGAAAAAATATATAAAGCATATTGCATACACAATGCGTTTTGGTGTATAATGTAACAAATTAAAAGCCACTTGGAGATACAACAAATACTTTTAAAACGGGAGTATATCAGCTATGAAAAATGTGTTTGTAATTACCGATTTCGGCGCGGTGGGCGACGGTAAGACCGATTGTACCGCCGCTATTCAATCAGCGCTGGACGCCGCTGCCGGTGTTTCCGGTAAGGTGGTAGTTCCGCCGGGAGTATATATGACTGCCGGCAACCTTAAAATGCGCGGAGAGGGTGTGTCGCTTGAGGGCTCGCCTGCCTGGAGCTTCAGAAACGACGGTGCCTCGGTTTTAAAGCTGTGCAGCGAAAATGCCGATTGTATGCTTGATATAAGCGGTGCATTCGGCTGTACGATAAAGGGCATATCTATGAACGGCGGCGCACTCGGGAAAAACACCCACGGAATAAAGCTTTACTGGGAGCGCTCTAACGGCGGCGGACAGGAGGATACGCCTACGGTTGATGATTGCCGTATAGGTGATTTTACCGGTGACGGCTTGCATTTTGAGCATATCTGGTGCTTTTCGGTTCGTCACTCAATGATATACCGCAACCGTGGTGCCGGCTTGCTTTTATCCGGCTGGGACGCGTTTATTATAGATAACTGGTTTACAAATAACAGCAGGGGCGGAATAAGAAGCTGCGGTTATGTGGCTTCGGTAACAGCCACCGGAAACAGGGTTGAGTGGAACCGCACCGGCGGATTTATTATAGAAAGCGGAGACAGCTTTAATTTTACCGGAAACTTTTTTGACAGAACCTTCGGTCCGGCGCTCGATTTGGGGCGCGGCAACGGGGTTAATTTGGCGGCGATTACCGGCAATGTATTAAGGCGCGGCGGCGCTTATGACGGCGAGCCGTTTGAAAACCCCGAGGAAAGCTCGCATATGATTTTGGAAAACTGCACCGGCTGCGTTGTTACCGGAAATACTATGAAGGTCGGCGCGGGGGACGGCGGCGTTTTGCCCGTAAGCCCCGATTACGGAGTTATAATGCGGAATTGCGAAAACAGCATTTTAAAGGAAAACGCAATGCACAACGGCTCGCTGAAAAACAACCTTATAGCCGAAAATAATACGGACTGCATTATTGCGGATAATGTGGGCTGCCTTTATAAGGACTAACCGCAAAAATACACTGTTTTATAAATATTTTGAAACGGAGCGTTTAAAATGCAGATAAATCATGACTTTCATATTCACACCAACCTTTCCCTTTGCGCGGCAAGAACGGTAACCGCACAGCACTATATTGACAAAGCAAATGAATTGGGGCTTGATAAAATAGGCTTTTCCAATCATATGTGGGATGAAAAAATACAGCCGTGTTTAAATGATTTTTATGAAACCCAAAGCATACCCTATAACCTTAAGCTGAAGGAAGAGCTGAAAACCCTTGATAACAAGGGCGTAAGGATTTATTTCGGGGCAGAGGCGGAATTTCACCCTGTGTACGGCGTTGCGCTTACAGAGGAAAACGCCGAAAAATTTGATTACATAATTGTGCCTAATTCACATACGCATATGACAATGGATAAATCGCTTTACGAGCCTTATCAAAAGCATGTGAATTTTATGGTAGAGGCATATAAAAAGATTTTAAAATCGCCTGTGAGCCGATATATACTCTCTATGGCGCACCCGTTTGACGCCGTTTGCTGCCCGTATGACATACAGGTTCTTTACAAAATGATTCCTGATGATGTATTTAAGGAATTATTTGACGCCACAGCCGAAAAGGGCATTGCGGTTGAAATAAACACATCCTGCTTTAAGGGAATAACAAAGGAAAATTTTGAGCAATTCGGTGCAATGCGTATGTTCAGAATAGCAAGGGAAATGGGCTGCAAATTCACCTTCGGCAGCGACTCACATTCCGAAACGGGACATGATACTTATATGCAGGATTCTAAAACGATTATAGATTGCCTTGATATTAAGGTGAATGACCTGGCTGAAATGGTAAGACCGATAGGCGGTAGCCTGTGAACGGGGCTGAAAGTCCGCTTATAAGGCAGCTGGGCCCTAAAAGTGTAATACTCTTGTTTGCGGCAATTTATTTTGTGAGTTACCTTACAAGAATAAATTACGCGGCGGTTATAGCGGCAATTATTGCAGAGGAAAAAATTACCGCCACACACGCCGCGGTTGCCGTTACCGGCGCATTTATTACCTATGGCGCGGGGCAGCTTGTAAGCGGGTGGCTGAGCGACCGCTTGCAGCCCTCAAAATTAGTGGCTTTCGCGTTAATTACAACCTCTGCCGCAAATTTGGCGGTGCCCTTTTGCTCAGCCGATTTGCGTAATGCAGTGTGGTGCGTGAACGGTATTGCACAGGCGTTTATCTGGCCGCCGCTTGTGAGAATGATTCCGGAGCTGCTGAATAGCGAATATCAGCTTAAAGCCGGTGTGAGAATTTCGTGGGGCGGTCATTTCGGGAATATTGCGGTGTATTTGCTGGCGCCTTTATTTATTCATTTTTCCGGTTGGAAATCAATATTCATTTTTTCCTCTGCCGTAGGGTTTATTACCGTTGCGGTATGGCTTGTGCTGTGCAGCGGATTTAAAACGGAATTGAAGAAAAAGGAAAAAAGCAAAGCACCTGCGGGGGATTTTTCAGTCGTCGGAACGGGCGCATTGCTGTTACCGTTTATATTTACGGTTATTGCAATTATTATTCAGGGCTCCCTGCGTGACGGAGTAACCACATGGATGCCCTCATATATTTCCGAAACCTTTTCGCTCGGCAGTGATATATCTATTCTTTCGGGCGTTATTATGCCTGTATTTGCCTTTCTTTGCATTTGGGCAACCGAATATCTTTACTATAAAATTAAAAGCGTGCAAAAATGCTGCTTTATGTATTTTTCGGTTTCGTTTATTGCGGCATTGCTTATCCCCGTTGCGGTAAAAAGCGGCGCTGTACTTTCGGTTTTTTTAGCGTCGCTTATTGTGGGCTCAATGCACGGAATAAACATTTTGCAAACCTGTATGCTGCCGCGCAGCATAGGCAATACAGAGCAGCTCGGTTTTATTTCGGGTATTTTCAACGGCTGCGTTTATATAGGCAGCGCCCTTTCCACCTACGGCTTTGCGCGCATTTCCGAAATCTTCGGCTGGAACGGTACAATACTTGTATGGTGCATTTGCTCGGCGGCGGGCGGAATTATTTGTCTTTGCCTTTGCAAAAACAGGCGTTACGGCAAAATGTAAAAATATTTTAGGCGGAGTAACCCGCTTTTTTCTGACAGAACGGAGGAAAACAATATGAAATTAGCAACAACAACAAGCGATTTTGCAGGCTATGGGCTAAACGGCGAGGAAAGCGTTGCGGCTATAGCTGATGCCGGCTTTAAGTATATAGATTACAGCTTCGGCTGCGATTTTGCCGGCAAAACCGGTTTGCTTTGCGATAATTGGCAAAAAAATGCCGACAGACTGCTTAAATTGGCTGATGAACGCGGGCTTAAATTTGTTCAGGCACATTCGCCGCTCGGTCGCCCGCTGGTTTGTGATGATGAGCACGATGAGTTTATCCGCCTGACAAAGCAGAGCATTGAAGCGGCGGCTTATCTCGGAATACCCAACATAGTTGTTCACTCGGGCTATGCAAAGGATATGCCGCGCGAGGAGACCTTTAAGCAGAACAAGCTGTTTTACCAGGATGTTTTAAAGGTTGCCGAAAAGCACGGCATTACCGTGCTGACCGAAAATTTCAATAAAATGTTTGACGAGCATTATTATTGGGTAGACTCAGCCGAGGACCTGCTTGAATTGATTGAATATGTAAATCACCCGCTGCTTAAAGCCTGCTGGGATGTAGGTCACGGTAATTTGCAGGAGCTGCCGCAGCATGAAGCACTGAAAATTTTAGGCGACAATGTGCGTGCCTTGCATATTCAGGATAATATGGGAAACGATGATCACCATACGTTCCCGTATACCGGAACCTTGAATTTTGACTCCGTAATGCACGGCTTACAGGATATAAACTATAAGGGCTATTTTACCTTTGAGGCTGATAATATGCCGTCGTCCCCCGCAAGACGGCGCAAATTTGAGGCTGATACAAGGTGCCTGCGCTTGCCGCTTGAATTTCGTAAAAGATACGAGACAATTCTTTATGATATAGGTAAGTTTATTTTAATGCAGTATAATTGCTTTGAGGAAGACTGACCTTACAGACAGACTGAAGGGGCTGTTGAGTTAAGACAACCCCTTCTTTTTTAATAATTGACACGTTTTTAAATAAATGCTATAATCATAATATCGACAGAAAAACGGAAAATTCTACAAAAAGTTACTTGACATAGGGAAGTGCGTAAATATATAATCCTGTGACAGACAGACAGACAGAAAGACAGACAGACAGACATACATAAATACAGAAAAAAAGACAGAAAGAAAGACA
>URPQ01000018.1 GCA_900549755.1 uncultured Oscillospiraceae bacterium | reverse complement strand
ATTGGAACAAAGAAAAAACTACCGACACACACTATCGTACACAATGTCAATGGACTTGATAAAGATTCCATTATCTTGTTGGAGCAAATTCGTACCATTGATAAACAACGCCTGCAAGAGTATTTAGGAACTCTTGATGGGCGTTTTCTTGTTGCTGTTGATAAAGCTCTGGCGATAAGTGTCGCTCTTGAAAGAGGTGGTAAAAGTGCTTGATGTGAAAGTTGATGAATACGAAGCAGCTTTGAAGCTCATCGAGATATTGCTTGAAAAAGGAAAGATAAATCAAGCCACATATACAAATATAATGAAACACCGAAATTCGCACATTTCACAAGCGGCTTGATAAAAGATACAATATGAGCGAACAAAGCAAAGGAGGTACGCTTTATGAACACAGCAGTTAATACTAATCAGTTCAATTACAGATTTAAGCTAACAGACTATTCGCTTTTTGATAGAAACAGAGCAAGAAGGGTCGCTATTTACGGCAGAGTTTCAACGGAACACGAAGCTCAATTATCCGCTTTGGATAATCAGTTGCAATGGTATGATGACCAAGTACGCTATCACCCGAATTGGGATGTGGTTGCAAAATATATTGATGAGGGTATCACAGGAACACAGGCAAAGAAACGACCAGATTTCTTGAGAATGATTGAAGATGCCAAACAGGGCAAATTTGATTTAATCGTTACCAGAGAGGTTTGTCGTTTTGCCCGAAATGTTGTTGATACGCTTGTCGTCACAAGAGAGCTTAAAAGTATAGGCGTAGAGGTCTTTTTCATTGAGGATAACATTTGGACAATGGACGGTGACGGCGAATTGAGATTGTCGCTTATGGCTACTCTGGCACAGGAAGAAAGCCGCAAGACCTCGGAACGAGTAAAAGCAGGTCAGAAAATCAGCCGTGACAACGGTGTGCTTTATGGCAATGGTAATATCCTCGGCTATGACCGTGTGGGAGATACCTATGTTATAAATGAAGAACAAGCAGAAACGGTCAGAATGATATACGATTTATATTTGCAGGGCTATGGCTCTATGAAGATAGCAGGCATACTGACGGAACGAAAAAGGAAAACTGCTTCTGGGCTTGTAAAGTGGAGTGTATCAAATATTATGAGAGCTATCAGAAATGCCACTTATACAGGTACAAAGTGCTATAACAAATCCAGAAGCAACAATTTTCTGGAGCAGAAGCGAATTAACAATCTGGATATGTCCACTTATGAATATGTTGAGGGCGATTTCCCTGCTATCATTTCTCAAGAGATTTGGGATAAGGCACAGGAAATACGAGAAAGCAGAGTAAAGCCGTCTTTGGTATCTGCAACAAAGACCACTCATAGTAAGCGTGACTCGGCTGATGTGTGGGTGAATAAACTCCGTTGTTCGTGCGGCTCATCATTTCGAAAAAATAAGTGGCACACAAAATTAGACGGAAAAACCTCGTATGGCTATCAATGCTATAATCAGTTGAACAACGGCAACAAGAAAAAGAGAGAAGAACTTGGATTAGATACAGACGGCTATTGCGATACCAGAATGATAACCGATTGGAAACTCGATTTTATGGCGAAAGCTCTTTTAGAGCATTTATGGACAGAAAGAAGAAAATCAGTTCTTATTGCAATCGACCTTATTAAGTGTTATTATAAGGAAGAAAAAGAAATCGGTAAACAGTCTGATGTGGTGGTTGTGCAGGCAAGATTGGACAAGGCGAACACAAGGCTCACAAACCTAATTGCTATGAGAGCTGACGGCGAAATCACAAAGGACGAATATCAAGTGATGAGAACGCCGATTGATACGGAAATACAGGAGCTTCAAAAAGTACTTGAGAATATACCGACGGACAATGACAATTTGAAAGGTTTTGACTTGGACAGTATTATTTCTACGCTGAATAGCCTTGTTGATTTTAGCGGGAGTACTATCAGCCACGATGTTATAAATCAGTTCGTTTATCTGGTTACACCGACTTCTGATACTACTTTTGAATGGTATGTCAATTTGAATGGCAAACCAAATGTGAAAGCTACCTTTACGGCAGAGGGCAGGAAGAAAAACTGCTTGATAAGGTTAGAGGAAATCGAAAGGATTTCCTCGTTACATAGGAAAGAGAATGAGAGCAATGCTCAATTAATAAAAAACCCCTGTTTATTAACCTATCTGCACAGGCTGCTATAAAGGACAGCAGGAACTAATCGAGTATACTGTCCCCGTACACTCCCTTTTATCCCGATTTTACTCAAAAAGGGCAAAATCGTTTAGCGTGAAATAAAAGGAAAAAACGGGAAACACAAAGAAATAAAAGACCCGCGTGTTTGTAGAGTAATCTGCAAACGCGGGGTCTTTTTTATTATACTTCATAGCTTACCGTTTTTTAAAAGAAAAAATGGAAAAAGCACAAAAAGTAACGTCTTTTTTCATATTGTGAAAAATCTGAAAATGTGTTATAATATTTTAATAAATACGATTTGGCGGTGATGATGTGGAATTGCTGTATATTGCAATAATTGCACTTATAGTGATTATTATTGTTTCAATTTTGGTGTCAAACGGTAATTCCAACAGCACTTACGGCGGAACGCTTTTTGAAGACCCGAAACGAACAGCCGGGAAATATGGAGAACTAAGGGCAACATCGGTAATAAAAAGCGTTCTGCGAGACGATGACAGTCTATTTTCAAATGTCAGCATTATTTACGAAGACAGACCTGCCGAATTGGATTGCGTTGTTGTAAACCGATACGGAGTGTTTATAATAGAGGTGAAAAACTACGCCGGATATATCGTCGGCAAAGAAAACGATTATAAATGGAAAAAGTACAAAATGACGGACGCCGGAAACATATATGAAAAAACGGTCAGAAATCCTATCAAACAAGTAAACCGTCAAGTATATCTTTTAGCGAAATATCTTAATTATTACGGCATAAGAGTTTGGGTAAAAGGATATGCCCTGCTTATGCAAGGCAACAGTCCTGTCAACAACGAAAATATTCTGCGAAACGCGGGTGAAATTGATAAAGCGATACATACAAGGGACAGAGAGCTTTTGTCGCAAAATACAATTGAGCAAATAAAAAAACTGCTCGGATAGCTTTTAGCATAAATAGCAGGATATTTTATTAAAATACATAATCCCCTCGTCACGCATACGCGCTGTTCCTCCCTAAAGGTTTGGGAGGCTGAATAATTTCCGCAAAATTTGACACAAGCATATAATAAGTAAAATATCAATTGGGAGATGATATATCATAAATGTTTGAAGCTTATGAGATAAATAATGATAATACTGCCCGATTTACTTTGGGCCGATATGTTAGTAAACCGCTGGTGGTGTTTGGAATAAACCCAAGTACGGCAACAAAAGAAAAAAACGACACAACAATCTCAATTGTTGAGCACATTTCTGCAATGAGAAAATGCGACGGATATATTATGCTGAATATTTATCCTTTAAGGGCTACTAATATAGACGCTAATTTTGATAAATCGTGTAATAAAAAGCTTTCGGATGAAAATTTGAAATATATAGCCGGCAGTATTCCGATGAGCGCTGAAATAGTTGCCGCATGGGGAGCCAATATCGTTGCACGCGATTATTTTATTGATATACTAAAGCAAATAAATGCGATAGTTGAGAATAAAAATGGGAAATGGATTTGTTTATCGCTTACAAAATCAGGACATCCGCACCATCCGACAAGATTAGCTTATAATAAGATGACATTTAACACGTTTGATATAGAAACATACATAAGTAAATTTCAAAAATTACAGAGTCAGCCTTAATAAAAATACCATCTACAGTTAAATAGGTGGTATTTTTTTGTATGAAAAAATTGGCATATGCTTTTCCTATGCTGTTATTACAATTATATGGCTGAAAATAGTAAATTTAATATTTTATTGTCGTAAAAATGTGTCGAATAACGGAATAAACAGTAATTTAATAGTTTTTTCGCAAATATTTGCACTATTTTTGTATTATCGCTTGCAATTTCTGCAAGAATGTGGTAATATATGTAAAACGATAAAATATTGGAGGAACAAAAAATGGGAAAAAAGCTAAAAGTCGTGATTGCGGAAAACGGAACGGAACTGGGCAAAAGCTGCGAAAAGGCACTTAAGGGTTACGGTATGGATGTAATTATGTGCGAAAAAGACGGCTCGCTTTTGCTTGAAAAAATCAGAACCGAAAAACCGGATGTAGTGCTCGCGGATATTTTTATGCAAAATCAGGACATTCTGGGCGTGCTTGATGAAATTAAGAAAACAGACGCTAAGGAAAGACCTATGATTATGGCAATGTCAAGCTTTGATAATCCGCGGCTTGAAAAGGAAACGCTTAACGCCGGCGCAAGCTATTATTTCTTAAAGCCGTTTGATATAAACGCAATGGCAGAAAGAATAATACGGCTTTCGGGCTGGCGAAACGAAATTTCACCGGTTGTGGTTAAGGATAATGTGGTAACCGACCCTGAGCTTGAGCTTATGGTTACCGAAATAATACACCAAATAGGCGTTCCGGCGCATATAAAGGGATATCATTATTTGAGAGAGGCAATAATTCTTTCGGTTAAAAACAGTGAAATTATAAATTCCGTTACAAAGCTTTTATACCCCACAGTAGCTAAAAATCACGGGACCACCTCCTCCCGGGTTGAAAGGGCAATACGCCATGCAATTGAAGTGGCTTGGGATAGGGGAGATATAGACGTTTTAAACTCCTATTTCGGCTATACAATACAGAACGACCGCGGCAAGCCTACCAACAGTGAGTTTATTGCAATGATAAGCGATAAGCTGAGATTAAGACTTAAAATAAGCTGAGAATACATATAAAAAGGTTTTTGCAAAATCAGCTCTCTTGGACCGTGAGAGAAAAAGGTAAAGCCTTTATGCATTTTAAAACCTTTCTCTCCTTCCGTCTCGGCTGCCGCCTCGGTCGGTGCTTCTGCTTTGCAGAGGTGCCCACCGGACACCCGCCCCCCTCGTCAGAGGGAGGCTTTTTTGTTTAAAGCGGAGCATCTGTTTTTTTGACAGATAAAACACAGAATTTTTTAAATAAAACCGCTTGTTTTTTTATTTGCTACAGTGTATAATCTATTTGTAAAAAACTTTATAATCTTTCAGGGGAGGTTTTCATATGGAAAAAAGAATTATAACGGTGAGCCGTCAATTCGGCAGCGGCGGAAGAACGGTTGGCAAGCATCTTGCTGAAAAGCTCGGCGTACCGTTTTATGATAAGGAGCTTGTAAAAAAGGTTGCGGAGGAAACAGGGCTTGATGCGGCGTTTGTAGAGGAAAAGGGCGAGTTTTCGCCTTCAAAAAGCTTTTTCAGCTTTGCTATGTCGCAGGGGGTTCAGTGTATGCCTAACGGGCTTTCACTCTCTGATTTTATTTACTGCGCGCAGCGGCAGGTTATTCTAAAGCTTGCAGAGCAGCCCTGCGTAATAGTGGGCAGATGCGCCGATTTTATACTGAAGGACCGCGAGGATTGCTTCCATACCTTTATCCATTCCGATATTAAGAGCCGTGCGGAGCGCATTGTAAAGCTTTACGGCGAAAGCGAGAAAAAGCCGGAGCAGCGCCTTGCCGATAAGGATAAGAAAAGAAAAATGTATTATAAGCATTATACCGACCGCGAGTGGGGCGACGCTATAAATTACGATATTTGCCTTGATTCGGGCAGGCTTGGCATAGATAAATGCGTTGATTTAATACTTGATGCACTGAAATAAAAAGGAATTTTAAAAAATGAAATTTGATTCAAAGAGTATGCGCGAGGGTCCCATACTCAAAAGCGTGATTGTTTATACTGTCCCGATAATTTTAACCGGGCTTTTGCAGTTGCTTTTTAATGCGGCGGATCTGATAGTGGTCGGGTGGTTCAGCGGCAGTGATTCGGTGGCGGCTGTTGGTGCTACCGGCGCGCTTACTAACCTGATTATCAATTTGTTCATAGGCTTGTCTGTCGGTGCGGGCGTTGTCGTGGCTCAGGGCTTGGGTGCGGGCAACGGCAAACAGACTTCAGAGGCGGTGCATACCGCTGTTCCTGTTGCGGTTATAAGCGGTATATTTTTAACGGTTATAGGCGTTCTTTTTTCAAGAAATTTTCTTGAGCTTATGGGAACGCCCGACGGCAAGCTTTTAAGCCTTTCCTCTGTTTATATGCAGATTTATTTTGCGGGTATGACTTTCAGCATGCTTTATAACTTCGGCTCGGCAATACTCCGCGCCGCGGGGGATACGCGCTCGCCGCTTATTTTCCTGACGATAGCGGGCGTGCTGAACGTTATACTTAATATTGTTTTTGTGGCGCTTTTCAAGCTTGATGTTGCGGGCGTTGCGCTTGCAACATCCATTTCGCAGGCGGTTTCGGCAATTTTGGTTTTGCTGGCGCTTATGAAACGGCAGGACGCATGCCGTTTTGAGTTTAAAAAGATGCACATTTATAAAAATGCGCTGCTGAGAATGGTGAAAATAGGCGTTCCAGCGGGGCTGCAGGGCTCGCTTTTCTCAATATCCAACGTACTTATTCAGTCCTCGGTAAACTCGTTCGGCGCGGCGCATATGTCGGGCAGCGCGGCGGCTTCAAGTATTGAGGGCTTCTGCTATGTCACAATGAACTCATTCCACCAGACGTCGCTGAATTTCTGCGGGCAGAACTACGGCGCGGGCGATTTTAAGCGTGTAAAGCGCATAACCTGGGTCTGCCTTATGACCGTTGCGGTTGCGGGCTTTGTTGTGGGAAATCTTTCATACATTTTCGGCAGAGAATTGCTCAAAATATATATTACCGACTCTCCCGAGGCTATAAATTACGGTATGGAGCGCCTTAAATTTATGGTTGTGCCGTATTTCCTTTGCGGTATAATGGATACTACTACCGGCTCAATGCGCGGTATAGGCTCATCTGTAATACCAATGATTATAACGGTTGTCGGGGTTTGCGTTATGCGCATTGTGTGGATATACACCGTTTTTGCGCTGCCGCAGTATCACACATTTTCGGGGCTGTTTATTTCTTACCCGATTTCGTGGCTGCTCACCTTCGCCGCGCTTTTCATTTCGTTTACTGTTGTAATGCGGCGCAAGGAGAAAAAAGCAAATAATTTTATAGGAGCTGTTCAGTGAAAAAATTATCAGCTGTTTTTGCAATACTGATTTTGCTGTGCGCTTTTCGCGTATCGGCTGAGGGTGATAAGGCGCGGCAATTAACACTTTCGGGGCTTGATAAAAAGCTGACCGACAGCAGCTACCTTACCTCTGCCGATTGCGGTGAGATAAAAATATCCGCCGACGGTGAAATTTCATCGCTCTATATTATATTCCACAGCAAGGCGCAGGAATTTAAAGTAAAATCAGGCGAGAAAACGAAAACTGTTAAAACCGATTTTCTTCATACACTAACAGATGTTTCGGAGCTTAAAAGCAATGACTTGACCGTGGATTTCGGCGGTGCGAAAATCAGCGATGTTTACGCCTTTTCAGCCGGCACATTGCCGGATTTCGTGCAGAACTGGGAAAAGCCGCTCGAAAGGGCGGATATACTGCTTAATTCATCACATTCCGATGACGACCAACTTTTCTTTGCGGGACTTCTGCCGTATTACGCGGCGCGCGGCTGCGATATTCAGGTGGTGTATTATACCGACCACAAAAACGAACCCCGCCGCCGTCACGAGCTTTTAAACGGACTTTGGACGGTGGGTATAAAATACTACCCTGTTATAAATAATTTTCCCGATTATTATTCGGAATCGCTTGAGGGCGCGCTTAAAACCATTGAAACCGAGGGCTTTACCGAAAACGACGCGCTGGGCGTTCAGGTTGAGCTGCTGCGCAGGTTTAAGCCGCAGGTGGTGGTAAGCCACGATTTTAAGGGCGAATACGGTCACGGTATGCACATTTTAAACGCGGCTATGCTGAAAAAAGCGGTGGAAATTTCGGGGGACGATAAAAGCTTTCCCGAAACTGCCGAGAAATACGGAGTGTATACCCCGAAAAAGCTTTATGTGCATTTATATAATGAAAATAAAATAGTAATGGATTATGACTTACCAAGCGAGTTTTTCGGCGGGAAAACTCCGTTTGAAATGTCAAAGCTCGGCTTTTTGGAGCATAAATCGCAGCAGGGAACATGGTTTAAAAAATGGATGTTCGGCAAAAACGGCGAAATTACCAAAGCCTCGCAAATTAAAAAATATTCGCCCTGCGAATACGGGCTTTATTTTACAAGCGTCGGTGCGGACGTGCAAAAAAACGATATGCTTGAAAACATAACCCTTTACTCCGAGCAGGAGCGAATAAAAGCGGAGGAAGAAGCGGAAAAGCAGCGCCTTGAGGAAAAGAAAAGGGCGGAGGAAAAGGCAAAGGCTGAGGCGGAAAGAAAAGCGCGGAAAGCAAAAAAACGCAAAATAATAATCGCCGCTGCAGTTACACCCATAGCCTTATTTGTCATATTTATTATTGCAATAAATATTGCGGCAAGGTGCAAAGCCGCAAAACGCAGAAAAATGCGGGGAAAAAGATGAATATTGTAAAACAGGATATATGGCAGTATTTAAAAACAACCAAAAAGCCCGTTGTTCTTTACGGTATGGGCAACGGTGCCGATAAAATTATAAAAGCGCTTGAAAGTGTTGCGGTAAAGCCGTCGGGTGTGTTCGCAACCGACGGCTTTGTGCGGGATAAGCTGTTTCACGGTATGCGCCTTACCTCATACTCCGCGCTTAAAGAGCAATTCGGCAATATGACGGTGCTTTTGTGCTTCGGCTCATCAAGACCCGAGGTGCTTGAGAATATAAAACGAATATCAGCGGAGCAGGAGCTTTTGGTGCCCGATGTTCCTGTGTATGGCAGGGGACTTTTTAATACCGAGTATGTTGCCCGTAACTGGGAGCAGCTTTTGTGGGTATATTCACATCTTGCGGACGATAAATCGCGCGAGACCTTTGAAAACACGGTGAATTACAAGCTGAGCGGAAAGCCGGAATATCTTTATCGTTGCGAGGTGCCGCAGGATGAGCCTTACAACAGCTTTTTGACGCTCGGCAAGGCGGAAAACTATCTTGACCTTGGCGCATATAACGGCGATACAGCGCTTGAATTTGCCGCGCGGGTTGAAGAATATAAAAGCATAACAGCAGTAGAGCCCGATAAAAAGAGCTTTAAAAAGCTGACCGTTAATACCGCTTGTCTTGAAAATATAACGCTTATAAACGCCCTTGTGGGCGAAAAAAGCGGCAATGCGGAATTTTCGGCGCACAAAGGGCGCGGCTCAGGCGTCGGTGCGGGGGAGTACTGCCGAATGATTTCGGTTGACGCCCTGAACGGCGATTTTTCCTTTATAAAGGCTGATGTTGAGGGCAGCGAGGTACAGACGATAAAGGGTGCCGAAAACACAATTTCGCGCTGCCGCCCCAAAATGCAGATAGCCTGCTACCACCGAACGGGCGACCTTACGGATATACCGCAGGCTGTTTGTAATATAAGAAACGATTACCGCATTTATATGCGGCATTTCCCGGGTCTGCCTGCATGGGATATAAATTATTATTTCGTATAATTTTTAAAATAAATAAAACAGGAGTTCAAAAAGTATACCTTTTGATATTCGTATGTATAAAAAATTAAAGCGGAAAGGGGAAAATGTATGCTGCGTTCAACATTCGATAACGCTGTTAATTATTTTTGGCGTGAGTATACCTCGGTTGAAACAAACAGGCGCGAAAACTGGAACAAGCGGTATCCGCAATTTGAAATTAAGGATAATAAAATGACCTTTGAATACGGCTTGGGAACTATAAAGGTACAGTTTTATCCGTTTTGCGACAGCGTTCGTTCAATATCCGGCGGGCTTTGGTTGCTCAGATATTCAATTGATTAAGGGGAAACATTATGGATAGGGAAATGCAAATTGAAAATATCAAAAAGGCGCTTGAACTTGAAAATAATATAAAAAATTCAATATTAAAATATACCGAGCTTGACGATAATAAGCCGAGTTACGATGAAAAAATCAAACCAAAAACTGAATTTAAAGGTATTGCCGCATATGGATTATCGCTTGTTGCTTTTTTTGCTGTAATTATTATTTCGGTTATATATTTAGGTAATTATGATGACACCGGCACTATTGCAGCGGTGTCTGTATGTGCTATAATGTTTCCTATTTTAATTTGCATTTTATTTTATGCGGTCTATCGTGTAAAACTGAAAAATGAATTAAATTCGGAAGAATATAAATCAAGGCTTGATAAAAAAACGGCTGATACAGATAAATATTACTCTGAAATGAAGCAACTGGAAGTTAAAATCAATGCAATGCAAAAAGAGCTTGCCGCGCTTTACGAAACAGAAAAGCCTGTGCCTCTGCAATACCGAAACAGGAAAACGCTGCAATACATATATGATATTATGTCAACCTCAGATTATGATTTAAAGCAGGCGATAGACAGCTACGATAAGCTTAAAGCCCGCGAGCTTGAAGAAGAAAGAATTGCAGCTATAAGAGATGCCGCCAACAGGCAGGCAAATGCAATAGGCTGGGCGGCAACTATGAATTACATAAAAAGGAATTAAGTAAAGAGGAATAAAAATGCCTAAAAAGGAATTTTCAGCGAGGGAAGCTAAGAATTTAATTGAAGAACATTTGTCACTGATAAAAAAGTTACAGAATATAAGTTCCGCTGCCGATGCATTAAAAAATACTGTTAAAAGCAATGCTGACGGGTTGGCAACAGAAGAACTTTTGAAAACATTAAGGACTGTTCCGGTAGATGAAATCAACAGAGACAAAAAGGGAATAAGAATAAAGGCTCTGAAGGAATACAATTACAATACCGTGGCGGATGTTTATGCCGCTACGGTATATAATATTGCTGCTGTTCGCGGAATAGGGGCAGATACAGCATACAATATAAAAAGAATTGCAAATAATATTGCAAATGAGGCTCTAAAACAGGTTAAAATAAAAATAAGTGCCGATGATAAAAACAGCAAATCAACAGCGCTTATAAAAAGTATTTTTATTTATAAAAACAGCTTGCCCTATATAGAAAAATGCAAAGAGCTTTTATCGGAAAATAAGAGAAATATAACTGAGCAGACAAATTGCTTGAAACCGGCGGCAAACGCATTAGTATGGCTTTTTACCTCAAAATCCAATAAATCAGGAGCGATTTCAGCATATGATTATTTGAAAGAGTTTTCAAACAATGAATATTTTCATATTGCAAATGATACCTTAACGAAATTCGGCGGTATTAAAGCGGTTTCAGCTGATGAAGTTTGGGAAAGCTTTTCGACAAAAAGTATTGAATTTTATAATGTTCTGGAGGAAATAGCTCCCGGACTATTGGGAAACAGCGATACGCTTTACGGCTTGCCGGAGGATCTTGCAATTAAGGTGCAGGAGGAATGTTTTTTCCCGGACGGACTGTTGTGTACCCTGAGGCGCTATCAGGAGTGGGGAGTAAAATATATATTGCATCAGGGCAAGGTGCTTTTGGGCGATGAAATGGGTCTCGGAAAAACAATACAGGCAATTGCCGTAATGGTTTCGCTAAGAAATACCGGAGCTACACATTTTATGGTTGTATGTCCTGCAAGTGTACTTACAAATTGGTGCAGAGAAATTGCCAAACACAGCCTTTTAAAAGTAACAAAAATTCACGGAAACGACCGTCAAAGCGCGTTTTCTGCGTGGGAAAAAACAGGCGGAGTGGGCGTAACAACCTTTGAAACCGTAAATTCATTTGACTTAGATGATAATTTTATGTTTTCTTTGATTGTTGTGGATGAAGCACATTATATTAAAAACCCTACGGCAAAGCGGACTGTAAACACGCAAAACCTTTGCAGGCACGCTGAAAGAGCGCTGTTTATGACAGGCACTGCACTTGAAAACAAGGTTGATGAAATGATTTCGCTGATTTATATGCTCAATCCCGTAATTGCGGATCAAGCTAAAAAAATTGCATTTATGTCATCGGCAAGTGAGTTCAGAAATAAAATTGCGGCGGTATATTACAGAAGAAAAAGGGATGATGTTTTAACTGAATTGCCGGAGCTTATAGAGAGTAAGGAATGGTGCACGCTTAGGAGAAAAGAAGAAAAAATATACGAAGACGCAGTATTGAACAGGAACTTTGCGGAATCGCGGCGTGTTTCGTGGAATGTAGATGATCTCAATTTCTCATCATAAGCCGAGCGCTTAAAGGAAATCGTAGAAGAAGCCGAATCTGACAGGCGAAAGGTTATAGTATTTTCTTTCTTTTTGGATACTTTGAACCGAGTTTCTTTGTTTTTGGGAAACAGGTGCGGCAGGGTGCTGAACGGTTCGGTTAATCCCGCTCACCGACAGGAAATAATAGATGAATTTGACAAGGCGCCGGCGGGGAGCGTTTTGGTAGCTCAAATACAGTCAGGCGGTACGGGACTTAATATTCAATCGGCAAGCGTTATTGTTATCTGTGAGCCGCAGTTAAAGCCGTCTATTGAAAATCAGGCTATATCAAGGGCTTACAGAATGGGACAGACAAGGAATGTTTTGGTATACAGACTTTTATGCGAAAATACGGTTGATGAGCGCATAACTAAATTGCTTGAAGAAAAGCAGTCCATCTTTAATGCCTTTGCAGATAAATCCGTTGCGGCTCAGCAAAGCTTTGAAGTGGATGACGGAACACTAAACAGCATAATAACGGATGAAATTGAGCGTATAAACGCCAAAAACGGCACGAAAACGCAGATAGCTGCCGGAAATGCCGAGTATTACAATAAGCTCACGGAAATGAAATATAATCAGATTGTTGAGCAGCTTAAAGAAAAATACGGTGCTGTTCCCGGCGATTATTTTGCCAATGAGAGCTGTAGAAGTAAAAATACGAAAATTTCAAGAACCAAAGAAGGACTTTTCTGTCACCATATAGATGAGGATAAGGCGATTATGCTTTCAAACGAAAGGTTTTCCGCAATGTATTCTTATGATTATCAAAAAGCCAACAGATTGGTATACTGTAATTTATTGGAGCATTTATTATTGCACATAAAAATTGCGGAGGAACCGCGAAATTGCGAAACTAACAATAACGATTTGCCCGGTATAGGCGGCGCGGTCAATTATATAGTGAAAATAATAAATGACGGCTATAACGATTATCAATTTAAAAAAGAGTATTTAATTAAAGCGTTTGATTTAATTAAGCCTGATTACGGCAGTTATATTTTAATGCTAAAGCGACTTTACAGGTTAATTGAAGAAAACAAAATTTATTCTTTGATTTTTAAAAGAGATGGGCTTTTTGAAGATTCTTTCGGAAATGTGGTTGAAAAGATTAAACAAGACTGTGATATTTAAAATTATATAAAAAACTGTTGCCGCCGTTAAAACCGACAGCAACAGTTTTTTGTCATAGACAACAAAGGCTCCCTTCTTTTTGACGTAAGTCAAAACAGAGGGGACCGCCGCCGTCGGCGGCTGTAACGTTAGTGACTGAGGGGTATTCTTTCAAGGTGAAATTTTTTGCTATACTTTTTGCTTGTAACAACCCCTCCGTTATAGCTTGCGCATGACACCGTCTCGGCTGCCGCCTCGGTCGGTGCTTCTGCTTTGCAGAGGCGTCTGCCGGACACCCGAACCCTTACACAGGTGAGGGGATTTTCTCAAGCTCCGCAAGCCAAAGTGCGGCTGACGCGTCGGACGGCATACGCCAGTCCCCGCGGGGGGATAGGGTTACAGAGCCGACTTTGGGGCCGTCCGGGATGCAGGAGCGCTTGAACTGCTGCGAGAAAAAGCGGCGAATAAAGGTTTTAAGCCAGTGCATAATTATATCGCCGCTGTAAACGCCGTTAAACGCGATGAGCGCTAAACGGTAGATTTTAGCGGGTGTTTCGCCGAAACGCAGCATATGATAAAGAAAGAAGTCGTGCAGCTCGTAAGGACCTACCAAATCCTCGGTCTTTTGCGCTATTTCGCCGTTTTTATCCGCCGGTAAAAGCTCGGGGGAAACGGGGGTGGCAAGAATATCTTCAAGCACTTTTTGGGTATCGCCGCCGGCGCACTCTGCCCCGTAACGCACCAAATACCGCACAAGCGTTTTGGGTACCGAGGAATTTACGGCGTACATAGACATATGGTCGCCGTTATAAGTCGCCCAGCCGAGAGCCAGCTCAGATAAATCGCCCGTGCCTATAACCATTCCGCCCGATTTATTGGCAATATCCATAAGCACCTGCGTGCGCTCGCGCGCCTGCGAATTTTCGTAGGTTGTATCAAGGCACTCGGGGTCTTGCTCAATATCCTTAAAATGCTGATTAACTGCGGCGGTTATATTCACCTCTTTAAAGGTAACGCCCAAAAGCGAGCAGAGGGTTTCGGAATTTGAGTGGGTGCGCTTGGTTGTGCCGAAGCCCGGCATTGTAACGGCGCAAATGTCCGAAAGCGGGCGGTTTAATAATTTCATAGCCCGCACCGCCACGAGCAGCGCAAGGGTGCTGTCAAGCCCGCCCGAAACGCCTATAACCGCGGTTTTGGCGCGGGTGTGTTCAAGGCGCTTTTTAAGCCCGTAGGACTGTATGCGCAAAATCGCCTCGGCGCGGGAGCTTAATGCCGCTTTATCAGACGGCACAAAGGGCGCTTTATCAATTTGCCGCGTAATTTCGGTTTTCTGAATTTTCTGCTCGAATTTTATAAACGTAACGTCAGCCAAGGGCTCAAAGCTTGTGTTTTTATGCCGTTCGTAAGCCAGCTTTTTAACGTCGATTTCGGTAACGGTAAGCTCCTTTTCTTCAAAGGGCTTGTTTTCGGCAAGCGAGGTGCCGTTTTCGGCTATAATGCAGTGCCCCGAATAGACTAAGTCCTGCGTTGATTCGCCGCTGCCCGACGATACATAAATATACGCGCACAAAAGCCTTGCCGAAGTGGAAAGCACAAGGGTGCGGCGGTATGCGGCTTTGCCTATAACCTCGTTTGAGGCTGAGGGGTTTATCATTATATGCGCGCCGCCGCGGCAGAGCCTTTCGGCAGGCTGCGCCGCCGCCCAGATATCCTCGCATATTTCAACGCCGAATGTGTACTCGGGCATTTCGGAATGTGCAAATACAAGACCTGTGCCGAACGGAGCAGAAACGCCGCAGATATTTATTTCGGCGTTTTTTTCAACCTCTCTGCCCGAAGAAAACTGCCGCTGCTCGTAAAACTCGGCATAATTCGGCATATAGGTTTTGGGAACAATGCCGAGAATTTTGCCGCCCTGCAAAACGGCGGCGCAGTTGTAAAGTTTTGAGCGGTACAAAAGAGGAACGCCGACTATTATAATAGGGTATTTCCCTGCGGTGTATTCGCAAATTTCGGCAAGCGCACTTTCAGCGGCTGCAAGCAGAGCCTGCGAAAAGAAAAGGTCGCCGCAGGTGTATGCCGTAATGCAAAGCTCCGGCAGAGCCAAAAGATTTATTTTTTGCGCGTTTGCTTTATCAATAAGCGCCTTTATTTCAGCAGTGTTGGCAGCCACGTCCGCCACGGTGCAGCGCGGAACGCCCGCCGCAACTTTTATAAAACCGTCTTTCATATGCTTCATTCCTTAAAATCGTTTGTAATTATTTTAAAGCTTTTTTTACTTTATGTCAATATTATTTACATATACGGCGGGGTTTAAATGCAAAAATCAGGTGAAAAATTAAAATATTGTTAATTTTTTTACAATCTTATTGAATTTGGAAAAATAATCGCTTATAATATAGGCTGACGAAAGTTTTACTTCACGAAAAGGGGATATAATTATGACCAACAACAAAACGGTTTTGAAATGGCTTGACGAAGTCAAAGAGCTTGTCAGCCCCGACAAGGTCGTCTGGATAGACGGCAGCGAGGAGCAGCTCGAGGGCATCCGTAAGGAAGCTGTTGAAAGCGGCGAAATGATAAAGCTCAATGAGGAAAAGCTTCCGGGATGCTACCTGCACAGGACCCGCCCGAACGACGTTGCCCGCGTTGAGGACAGAACCTTTATCTGCTCCAAGACAAAGGAAAACGCAGGTCCCACCAACAACTGGTGCGACCCGCAGGAAATGTACGACCGTCTTTATAATATTGCCCGCGGCTCTTATAAGGGCAGAACAATGTATATAATCCCGTTCTCAATGGGACCGATAGGCTCTCCGCTTGCTAAGGTGGGCATTGAGGTTACCGATTCTAAGTATGTTGTTCTCAATATGGCTATTATGACCCGCGTAGGTCAGAAGGTGCTCGATGTTTTGGGCGACTCAAACGACTGGGTTCGCGGTCTCCACGCATCCTGCGATATCGACCCCGAAAAGCGCTATATCTGCCAGTTCCCCGAGGATAACACCATTATCTCGGTTAACTCTGCTTACGGCGGGAACGTTCTTCTCGGCAAAAAGTGCTTTGCGCTCCGCATAGCCTCTTACCAGGGCTGGAAAGAGGGCTGGATGGCTGAGCATATGCTTATCTTAGGTCTCCAGAATCCTAAGGGCGAAATTAAATATGTTGCCGCCGCTTTCCCGTCGGCTTGCGGTAAAACCAACCTTGCAATGCTTATCCCGCCGAAATATCTGCGCGATAAGGGCTACAAGATCTGGACTGTCGGTGACGATATTTCCTGGATGAAGATAGGCGAGGACGGACGTCTTTACGCTATCAACCCCGAAAACGGCTTCTTCGGCGTAGCGCCCGGCACCAACGCTCACTCAAACTTCAATGCGCTTGAAAGCACAAAGAAGAACACCATTTTCACAAACGTTGCTTTGAACCTTGATGATAACACAGTTTGGTGGGAGGGTCTTAATAAGGATCTTCCGCAGAACTGCATTGACTGGAAGGGCAACAAGTGGGACGCTTCTAAGTTCGATAAACACGACAAGAGCACCTATGCTGCTCACCCGAACTCAAGATTTACCGCTCCTGCCAAGAACTGCCCCTGCATTTCCGATGAATTCGATAAGGGCGCAGGCGTTCCGATTTCCGCTATTATATTCGGCGGCCGCCGCGCTAAGTGCGCTCCGCTGGTATATCAATCAAAGGATTGGGTCAACGGCGTGTTCGTAGGCTCCACCATGGCGTCAGAAACCACAGCTGCCGCTGCGGGTGCCGTAGGCGTTGTTCGCCGCGACCCGATGGCTATGCTGCCGTTCTGCGGCTACAATATGGGCGACTACTTCCAGCACTGGCTTGATATGGGCGCTAAGCTCGGCGATAAGGCACCTAAGATCTTCAACGTCAACTGGTTCCGCACCGATGATGAGGGCAACTTTGTATGGCCGGGCTTCGGCGACAATATGCGCGTTCTCAACTGGATAATCGACCGCTGCGAGGGCAAGGCTGACGCTACCGAAACCGCTATCGGCTATGTTCCGAAGCCGGAAGACATTGACCTTACCGACCTTGACATGGATATGGATACCTTAAAGAGCATATTAAAGGTTGACAAGGATATTTGGGAGAAAGAAGCTGCCGAAATCGAAGAGCACTACAAGAAGTTCGGCGATAAGCTGCCGCACGAGCTGAAAGAACAGCTTGAAAACCTTAAAGCTAACCTTGCTAAAATGTAATATATAGCTTGACATTCGCCCCTCAAAGCAGCCGCAATGAGGGGCGTTTTGCGCAAAATAACGCAAAGCTTAAAAAAATGCTTGACAAATGCTCAGGTATGTATTATAATCATAACGTTGCAATCCAAAGACAGCAGGTGACCGCATAGGTCGTAAGTTTTCGCCTGCCGAGGTGTGCGCTTAAATAATTATGCTTATTTATGCCCGTCCTATCGTCTTTGGACGGGCATTATTTATACTTTCGGAGGTGAAAATTAAATGCCAAACGCTTCAGTTCTTGCACAAAAGCAGCAGCAGGTGGCAGAGCTTGCCGAAAAAATAAGCGGCGCAGTTACCGGCGTTATCGTTGATTATAAGGGTATTACCGTTGCCGACGATACAGCGCTCCGTAAAGAGCTCCGTGAAAACGGGGTTGAATACTTCGTTGTTAAAAACACTATTTTAAGCCGCGCTATTGAGGGTACTTCCGTTGAGGGTATGAAGTCTGTTCTTGAGGGAACAACCGCTATTGCCCTTTCTAAGGAGGATTACACCGCAGCAGCACGCATACTCTGCAAATTCGCCGAGGGCCACGAAAACTTTAAGGTTAAATCGGGCTTCCTTGACGGTCAGGTAGTAGATATTGCTACTATTGAATCTCTTGCAAAGCTCCCCACAAAGGAAGTTCTTCTTGCAACCGTTTGCAGCGCGTTCCAGGCTCCTATCGCAGCCTTTGCACGTGCTTTGCAGGCAATCGTCGATAAAGACGAAACCGCAGACGCGGAATAATTTTTAAAAAACTAATTATAAATCGGAGGAAAATAAAATGGCATCTGAGAAAATTGCAGCTATGATTGAAGAAATCAAAGCTCTTACCGTTCTTGAGCTTTCTGAGCTCGTTAAAGCAGTAGAAGAGGAATTCGGCGTATCCGCAGCAGCGGCAGTAGCAGTAGCAGCTCCGGCAGCAGGCGGCGCAGCAGCAGCTGAAGAAAAGACCGAGTTTGACGTTGTTCTTAAGGAAGTCGGCGCTGAAAAGATTAAGGTTATTAAGGCTGTTCGCGAGATAACCGGTCTCGGTCTTGCTGAGGCTAAGGCTATTGTTGACGGCGCTCCGAAGACCCTCAAAGAGGCTGTAGCTAAGGATGAGGCTGAAGCTATGAAGGCTAAGCTCACCGAGGTTGGTGCTACTGTTGAGCTTGCTTAATCGGCAAACCTTATAAAACATAAAAAATCAGTCCGTAAGGGCTGATTTGAGCGTGTCGAAAAAGTCGACACGCTCTTGGACGGGAATACCGCTCGCTCGAAAATCAAAGATTTTCGGACTGCACTCTATCCCCGCCAATACCACCCCAGTTCCCTTGAAAAACCGCTTATTCAGCGGTTTTTCGCTTATAATGTGTTTTTCCGCCGCGCATGTCAGCGGAAAAACGAAAGATGCGGCGTGAACGCCGCAAAAATAAAATTTTAGGTTTATCGACAGACTGAAATCAGTCCGTAAGGGCTGATTTTTTTATGCCTAATCATTTTCGGTGTAATTTTCGTCAAAAATCTGCACGGCGTATAAAAGCGCTGACAAAACGTAATCGTCGGTCTCATTTGCCTGTTTAATTCTTTTTCTCATTTCTTCGGGAGTCATAGACAATACAATCAGGTTACAATGCTTCCCATAGCGGAAAATTTGTCCGTTTATATTGTCTCGTCATTTGAAATACGACAGTATTCCTGCACTCCTCGACTTCATAAGCGAAAAAATTTTCTAGCTATGGGTCAAAGATTTTGTAAGAAAACGGCGCTGTTTAGGGGCGCGGCGCCCGACCGAAGAATACTGTCGTATTGTGAGCGGAGGGCAACAATGCCGATAACGGCGCCGTTTCTTCAAAAAAGCATTGTACCCTGATTGTATTGTCTACCCGAATTTTCACACATTTTTTTAATAATACTAAAATTATTGATTATAAATACTATTGCTTTTTGCTCGTTGGGCGGCAGCTTACCTAATTCCTTTAATAGCTTATCAATTAACTCTTTCCTGCTTTTTTCCATAATTTTTGCTCCTTTTTATATTCGTTATTTTACGGGAAATAATCAGTGTATTCAACAATTCCCAAGGGTATTTTATCAAATAAATATTTGTTTGACAATTCATCTATATGTGTATATATCTATATGTGTATATAGTTTCCTCACCTTGCACAGGGGAGGCAACGGTTTGCGCAAGCCATAGGCTCCCTTCTTTTGCGTAAGCAAACAGAGGGGAGCTGTCAACGAAGTTGACTGAGGGGTATTTTCTAATATCTATCATCTAACATCTACTGTCTAATATCTAATGTCTAAGGTTGACTTTTCACTCCGCCGCGGGTATACTGAAAACAGTAACTATCGGAGGGGTTTTATGAAAGCGCTTATACTTTCCTGCGGGACAGGCGGGGGACACAACGCCGCGGGCAGAGCAATTAAAGAGGAATTAGAGCGCCGCGGCGACTCGGTTTTAATGCTTAACCCCTACGACCTTGCGGGCAAGCACACCGCAAAGCGGATAGACGAAACGTATATTAAAACCGTGCAGGCGGCCCCGCGTGTATTCGGGGCGGTTTATTCGGCGGGAAACGCTTACAGAAATCTGCCGTTCCGCTCGCCCGTGTATTTTGCGAATGCGGCTATGATAAATAAGCTGCAAAGGCTTTTTGAAAAAGAAAAGCCCGATGTGGTTTTTATGCCCCACCTTTTTCCTGCGGAAATAATAACGAATATGAAAAACCGCGGTATGGCGGTGCCGAAAACCGTTTTTATTGCAACGGACTACACCTGCATACCATTTACCGAGGAGACCGACTGCGACGCGTTTGTGATACCCTCAAATAAGCTGACGGCTGAATTTTTAAGGCGGGGAATACCGCGCGATAAGCTGTACCCCCTTGGTATTCCCGTAAGCCGCGCGTTTTCCGAGCCTTTAACGCGCGAAAAAGCGGCGGAAATAACGGGGCTTGATAAAGATAAGCGCCATATTTTAATTTCCGGCGGCAGTATGGGCGCGGGGAAACTGGTTTTGGCAATAAAACTTTTATACGACCGCTATAAGAATGATAAAAAAACCGGGCTTGTTGTAATTTGCGGCAGTAACAAGTGGCTTTACAAGCAGCTTCACGGGCGTTACCCCGGTAAAATAACCGCCGTTCGGTTTACCGATAAAATGGCGGCGTATGTGCGCATGGCTGACGTGTTCGTTACAAAGCCGGGCGGGCTTTCCACCACCGAGGGGGCGGTTCTCGGCGTACCTATGGTGCACATAATGTCCATTCCCGGGTGCGAAACGCGAAATATGCGCTTTTTTGCGCAATACGGAATGAGCGTTCCCGTTAAAAGAATAGGTATGGGTCTGCCGAATGCTACAGACAGGCTGCTAAGCAGGGCAGAGGCTGAAAAAATAACCGAAAATCAGCGGAAATATATAAATTCCGCTGCCGCGGCGGATATATGCCGACTGGCGGAAAAGCTTATAAATAACGGGTTATAGCTTTTTTGCCCCGAACACTTGAAAAAATTTCAAAAAAATATTATAATATGTATTGTTCGCGCTTTTTCTTCCATAATAAATATGATGATAAAAAACGGAGGAAAAGCGAATGAGCACCGAAGAAAAAAAGGAAAACAACAAATCGGACGAACGCAAGGCGCAGCTTGAAGAAATAAAAGAAATGGGCTCGGTTGCCGCGTTTGACGGAAAGCACAAGATTTATTGCCTTACCATAATAGGCGAAATTGAGGGGCATAACGTTCTGCCCGAGCAGAACAAGACCACGAAATACGAGCATGTAATACCGCAGCTTGTGGCAATTGAGGAAAGCCGTGAAATTGAGGGCTTGCTGGTTGTTTTAAACACGGTGGGCGGCGATGTTGAAGCGGGGCTTGCCATAGCGGAGCTTATATCGGGTATGAAAAAGCCGACCGTTTCGTATGTGCTGGGCGGCGGGCACTCAATAGGCGTGCCGCTTGCGGTTTCGGCAAAGCGCTCGTATATTGCGCCCTCGGCTACTATGACGGTGCACCCCGTGCGAACAACGGGTCTTGTTATAGGCGTGCCGCAGGTTATGAATCATTTTGCACGTATGCAGGCGAGAATAACCGATTTTGTGGTGCGTAATTCTTCAATTACAGCCGAGCGGTTTACCGAGCTTATGATGAACACGGGCGAAATGGTGACCGACGTGGGCAGCGTGCTTTCGGGCGAGAAAGCGGTAAAAGAAGGACTTATTGACGAAATAGGCAGCCTCGGCACGGTTTTGGACGGGCTTTACAAGCTTATTGAGAATAAATAGAGCGGTCACACGGCCGCGCATTACATAAGGAGCAAAAATTAAAATGGCAGCGAAAAAGAAAAGCGGTAAGTCGCGCGCGGGCAGCGCCACGGCGACCAAAATTCAAAACAGCGCGGCAAGAAAAGAAGCGGTGCAGGGCAGGCGGCAGTTACTTTCGGTGATCTGGTTTGCGGTAGCCGTGTTTTTGCTGTGCGTGGTTTTTATTCCGGGGCAGAACGTATGGCTTGCAATACATAACTTTATATTCGGCGTATTCGGCGTTACGGCGTATTTCTACCCGTTTTTGCTGGGTTTTGTAGCTGTGCTTTTCGCTATGGATAAAATAGGCGGCTCTATGAACGCAAAGGTTATAGAATCGGGCATACTTGTAATACTTGTGGGCGCGGCGGTGGATATTTTTTCAAAGCATAATGACGCGCTTACCTTTTGGCAGCACCTGACCGCGGCGTATAAATCAGGCTCGCACCTTAAAAGCGGCGGCTTTTTGGGCGCACTGGTGGGTCAGCCGCTCTACCTTGCGTTCGGCAAAACGGGCGCCGCAATAACCGCAATTTTGCTGATATTCGTATTTTTAATGATAATTACGGGCACTACGCTTATGTCGCTTTTCCGCACCATGGCGCGCCCCGTAAAGAGCATATCCGAGCAGGCTGAAAACGCTTATCAGGCGCGGCTTGAACGCGAAAGCGAAGAAGCGCAGAGCGGCAAGCAGCTGAAAGTAATAAAGGGCTTTAATGTTGATATTCCGGTAGACGATATTCCCGAAAAGCGGAATATACCCAAAACCTCGCTTGATGAAAAGCAGCGCAAGGTAGTTTCGGCTTATTACGGCGAAACGCCCGAGAGCGAGCCTGAAAAGCCGGCTGTACCCGAGCCTGAAGAAAAGACGGACGATATAAAGCCGGAGATTGAAACGGCGCTTAAAGCTGCAAAAACCGAGGCGGAGGCAGAGAAAAGGGATATACCCCCCGAAAAAGCGGCAGAGCCGACAAAGCCCGCCGAGTTCTCCGTGCCTGAAAAGGACGCAGAGCCTAAGACGGAGGGCTACAGCTACCCGCCGCTGTCTCTCCTTAATAAATCAAAAGCGACCGATACCGCCGCGCTTTCGGCGGAACTTGACCACACCGCCGAGCATTTGGTGGAGACCCTTAAAAGCTTCGGGGTGGAAACGCGCATTGTGGATATAAGCCGCGGACCGACGGTTACGCGCTATGAATTGCAGCCCTGCGCGGGTGTAAAAATAAGTAAAATCACAAATTTGGCTGATGATATTGCCCTGAACCTTGCAACGGCGGGTGTAAGAATTGAAGCGCCTATACCTAACAAGGCGGCGGTGGGAATTGAGGTGCCTAACAAGGCAAGCGCCGTTGTGGGCGTTCGCGGCATACTTGAATCCCCCGCGTTTATAAACGCAAAAAGCAAGCTGACGGTAGCCCTCGGGCGTGATATAGGCGGCAACGTGGTGGTAACCGATATTGCAAAAATGCCGCACGGGCTTATAGCCGGCGCTACGGGCTCGGGTAAATCGGTTTGCATAAACTCAATAATCATAAGCCTGCTTTACAAGGCGACTCCTGACGAAGTTAAGCTTTTAATGATAGACCCGAAGGTGGTTGAGCTCGGCATTTACAACGGCATACCGCACCTGCTCGTTCCCGTTGTAACCGACCCGCGCAAGGCGGCGGGGGCGCTTGGGTGGTCTGTTACCGAAATGGAGCGGCGCTATAAAATGTTTGCCGACCGCGGCGTGCGCGACCTTGCGGGCTATAACAAGTTTGTTGAAAACCTGGGCGACCCCGAGGTTCAGAAAATGCCGCACATAGTTATAATTATAGACGAGCTTGCCGACCTTATGATGACCGCGCCCAACGAGGTTGAAGACTCCATAAACCGCATAGCGGCAAAGGCGCGCGCTGCGGGTATGCACCTTATAATCGCAACGCAAAGACCGTCGGTAGATGTTGTAACGGGCGTTATTAAAGCGAATATACCAACACGTATCGCTTTTGCGGTGTCATCGCAAATAGACAGCCGAACAATTTTAGATTCCGCAGGCGCGGAAAAGCTTTTGGGGCGCGGCGATATGCTTTTCAGCCCCGTGGGTTCAACAAAGCCCAACCGAATACAGGGCTGCTTTGTAAGCGACGAAGAGGTTGAGGCAGTGGTTGACTACATAAAGAGCGACCACACCGTAGATTACGACGACGACGTTATGGTGGAAATAGAGCGCCAGGCGGCAATAGAGAAAAAGCAGAAAACAGGTCTGCCCGAGGACGGTCCCGAGGGCGACCCGATGCTCGATGAAGCTATACGGGTTGTTGTGGAAAACGGTATGGCATCTACATCGCTTTTGCAGCGAAAGCTGAAATTGGGCTATGCAAGAGCCGCGCGCATAGTGGATGAAATGGAGCAGCGCGGAGTGGTAGGCCCGTATGAAGGCTCAAAGCCGCGCAAGGTGCTTATCTCAAAAGAGCAGCTGCTAGAACGCGAGGCGGCGGGGGAAGTAAATGAAACGGCGGAGTAAACGGAAAATTGCCGTATCCGCCACCACCGCGCTGACACTGGCGATATTCGTAATTGCTTTTGCAAACAAGCTTTTCGGTGATAAGGTGCGCAGCACGCTTGCGCCTGCGGCTCCCGATTTTGATAAAACGCAGGATTTTGTGAAAATAATGGACGTGGGTCAGGCAGACGCGGCGCTTATTTATTCAAACGGCTGCTCCGCGGTGATAGACGCAGGGCTTACATCCTCTGCCGATGATATTTCGGCGGATCTTAAAGGTGCAGATATAAAGGACATTGACGCGCTGCTTATAACTCACCTGCATATGGATCACGCGGGAGCACTTGCCAAAATAGCCATGAGTTTTCCCATAGATAACCTGATAATACCGAATCGCGACAGCTCCGCCGAGGCTATGCCCACGGTGAACGAGGCTGAGAAACGTGTGGTTGCCGAAAAGGGTAAGGTCTTCACGGCAACAGAGGGTATGAACTTTAACATAGGCGAGTTTGAGGTTACGCTGCTGGCGTACTTTCCCGACGCTACAACGGAAAACGACCGCTCGATAATTACCATGGCGAAAATAGGAGATAAGAAGTTCCTTTTCACGGGTGACGCCGAGAAGGCGACCGAAGCAGACGTACTGGCAGAAAAGCTGAATATTGATTGCGATGTGCTTAAAGTGGGTCACCACGGCAGCAACTCTTCAAGCACAGCGGCGTTTTTAAAGGCGGCAAGCCCAAAATACGCCGCAATATCCGTCGGGAAAGATAATATGTACTCACACCCGAGCAATAAAACTATTGTTGCTCTTAAAAATTGCGGCGCTGAGGTTTACAGAACCGATAAAAACGGCGACATAAGCTTTTATGTTGAAAACGGAAATATTCGTGTGGAAACCGAAAAATAGCGCTTTTTGAAAAAAACTATTGACAAAAGGTATGGTTTAGTGGGATAATATATAAGGTTATATAGACCTTATTATACTTATCGGTGATACAAATGCGAATTATAACAGGTACGGCAAGAGGAAGAAGGCTTGTTGCTCCCGAGGGACGGGATGTACGCCCTACCCCCGAACGCGTTAAAGAGGGTATTTTCAGCGCGTTACAGTTTGATATTGAGGGCAGGCGCGTGCTCGACCTTTTTGCGGGCTCGGGTCAGTTAGGGCTTGAGGCGCTCAGCCGCGGTGCGGAAAGCTGCACCTTTGTGGACGCGTCGGATGCTTCCTTAAACCTTGTGCGTAAAAATCTTGAAAGCACCGATCTTTCGGAAAAAGCCAAGGTTGTGCGTTCGGATTACGCGGCGTTTGCCGCCGCGAGCTGCGATACGTTTGATATTGTATTTCTCGACCCACCCTATTCAGCAGGGCTTTTAATGCCGGCGGTTAAAGCGGTTTTGCCGCTTATGAGCGACTACGGCGTTATAGTTTGCGAGCATCCGCCCGAAGTAAAGTTGGATGAAGAAATCGGCGGGTTTAAAATAGCAAAAGCCTACCGCTACGGCAAGGTGCTTGTAACCGTTTATCGGAAAGGGGAGAGTGTATGACTGAGCGTATTGCAGTTTGTCCCGGCAGCTTTGACCCGGTAACCTACGGTCACCTTGATATTATAACCCGCGCCGCCAAAATGTTTGACAGGCTTATAGTGGTAGTGGCATCCAACGGCGCAAAGCATTGCTCCTTTACCCCCGAAGAGCGCGTGAATATGATTAAAAAGTGTATTCCCGATCTTCAAAACGTTGAGGTTGAGCATTATGACGGCTTACTTGCCGATTATGCGGCAAGCAAGGGCGCTAACGCAATAATTAAGGGTCTTCGCGCTATGTCTGATTTTGAATATGAATTTCAGATGGCGCTTACCAATAAAAAGCTGAATCCGCAGGTTGAAACTCTGTTTTTAACAACGGCTACACGGAATATGTATTTAAGCTCTAGCATGGTAAAGCAAATTGCCAGTATGGGCGGCGATATATCAAGCTTTGTTCCCGAGGTTATACGGGCGGATATAATGAACAGGATTTTTATTAAAAAGGATACTACGGAGGAATAAAAAATGACACTTGACGAATTACTTGAACAGTTTGACGAGGTTTTGGACAGCGGAATCAAGATCCCCGGCAAAAAAACCGTGGTTGATATTGAAAAGCTCCGCGCGGTGGTTGACGATATTCGCCTTAACATTCCGGCTGAAATTAAGCAGGCAAAGGGCATTGTTGCCGACCGCGCAGATATTATTACAAACGCCAAGCGCGAGGCAGACGGTATTATACGCAACGCCGAGGAGCGCGCAAAGGCTATGACCGCGCAGGAGGAAATTGTAAAGCTGGCACAGCAAAAGGCGGCTGAAATAATTGCCACCTCGCAGCAGAAGAGCCGCGAAATGCGCAAAGCCGCGCAGGATTTTGTGGATGATATTATGCGCCGCGCAGACGAGGGTCTTACCGCCAACTTAGGCGAGGTAAGAAAGACCCGCGCCGCTTTAAAGCAGCAAATACCATCTGCAAAAGAGAATTAAGTTAATAAAAAACACTTTAAAAGCTAAGACGGAGACTGCGGTTTTTAAAAAAAGCGTTTTTAAGCGACCCGGGGGCGGTGCAAGCCCGGGAAACGTGAAAAAATCGGTATCACTCCCGAGCTGACGGCTGAAGTTTTTACAGTAAGCCGCTCCGGTATTCCGCCGTTAGAGGGAACGCAGATTTTTTGTCTGCCGTAATGGGTGGTTTGAAGTTTTTTAAGGCTTCGTCCTGTTATGGGCGCAGCCTTTTTATTTTGAAAGGAGAAAAAACAGTGTATAAGAGTATATCCCCGAACCTTAACTTCGTGGAGGAAGAAAAAAAGGTTGAAAAATTTTGGGAAGACGAAAATATATTTGAAAAAAGCATAGCCGAGCGCGAGGGCGATAAGCCCTATGTGTTCTATGACGGCCCGCCTACCGCAAACGGCAAGCCGCACATAGGTCACGTGCTTACCCGCGTTATAAAGGATATGATTCCGCGCTACCGCACTATGAAGGGCTATATGGTGCCGAGAAAAGCGGGGTGGGATACCCACGGTCTGCCCGTTGAGCTTGAGGTTGAAAAGCTTTTGGGGCTTGACGGCAAGGAGCAGATTGAGCAGTACGGCTTAGAGCCGTTTATTGAGCACTGCAAGGAAAGCGTTTGGAAATATAAGGGTATGTGGGAGGATTTCTCAAAAACCGTCGGTTTCTGGGCGGATATGGAGCACCCCTATGTTACCTATGATAATAATTTTATAGAATCGGAATGGTGGGCGCTTAAAAAGATTTACGAAAAAGGGCTTTTATACAAGGGCTTTAAAATTGTGCCTTACTGCCCCCGCTGCGGCACTCCGCTTTCCTCGCACGAGGTAGCTCAGGGGTACAAAAATGTTAAAGAGCGCAGCGCGGTAGTCCGCTTTAAGGTTGTGGGCGAGGACGCATATTTCCTTGCATGGACCACCACCCCATGGACGCTGCCCTCAAACGTGGCGCTTTGCGTAAACCCCGAAGAAAGCTATTGCAAGGTAAAGGCGGCGGACGGCTACACCTACTATATGGCAAAGGCGCTGCTTGATAAGGTGCTGGGCAAGCTGGCAACAGAAGAAAAGCCCGCTTATGAAATTATTGAGGAATACAAGGGCAGCGAGCTTGAATATAAAGAATATGAGCCGCTTTTCGATTGCGTAAAGCCCGTTTGCGAAAAGCAGAATAAAAAGGGTCATTACATTGTTTGCGATACCTACGTTACCATGACCGACGGTACGGGCATAGTTCATATAGCGCCTGCGTTCGGTGAGGACGACGCAAAGGTGGGCAGACGCTATGACCTGCCGTTTGTTCAGTTTGTTGACGGTAAGGGAAATCTTACCGAGGAGACCCCCTATGCGGGCATATTCGTAAAGAAAGCCGACCCGCTTGTTTTAAAGGATTTAGACGAGAAAGGCTTGCTTTTCGACGCGCCGAAGTTTGAGCACGATTACCCCTATTGCTGGCGCTGCGATACCCCGCTTATCTACTATGCGCGCGAATCGTGGTTTATAAAAATGACCGACGTGCGCGACGACCTTATCCGCAATAACGACACTATTAACTGGATACCCGAAAGCATAGGCAAGGGCCGTTTCGGCGATTGGCTTAAAAATGTTCAGGATTGGGGCATTTCGCGCAACCGCTATTGGGGTACGCCGCTTAATATTTGGCAATGCGAGTGCGGGCATATGCACTCTGTAGGCAGTATTGCGGAATTAAAGGAAATGTCGGATAACTGCCCCGATGATATCGAGCTGCACCGCCCGTATATAGACGCGGTAACCATAAAATGCCCCCACTGCGGCAAGCAGATGCACAGGGTGCCCGAGGTTATAGACTGCTGGTTCGATTCCGGCTCAATGCCGTTTGCGCAGCACCATTATCCCTTTGAAAATAAGGAGCTGTTTGAATCGCAGTTCCCGGCGGACTTTATTTCCGAGGCGGTTGACCAGACTCGCGGCTGGTTCTATTCGCTGCTTGCAATTTCTACACTTATTTTCAACAAGGCACCCTATAAAAACGTTATAGTTTTGGGTCATGTACAGGATGAAAACGGTCAGAAGATGAGTAAATCAAAGGGCAACGCGGTTGACTCGTTTGAGGCGCTTGAAAAATTCGGCGCGGACGCTATCCGTTGGTATTTCTATACCAATTCAGCCCCGTGGCTGCCCAACCGTTTCCACGATAAGGCGGTAACCGAGGGTCAGCGCAAGTTTATGGGCACGCTTTGGAATACCTACGCTTTCTATGTGCTTTACGCCAATATTGACGAATTTGACCCCACAAAGTATTCGCTTGAAAACTGCAAGCTGACCGTTATGGATAAGTGGCTTTTATCAAAGCTTAATTCAATGGTAAAGGCGGTTGATGAAAACCTGAATAACTACCGCATACCCGAGGCGGCAAGAGCCTTGCAGGAATTTGTGGATGATATGAGTAACTGGTACGTTCGCCGTGGCAGAGAAAGATATTGGGTTCAGGGCTTGACCGAGGATAAGAAAGCGGCTTATATGACCCTTTACACCGCGCTTGTTACTACCGCTAAGGCGGCGGCGCCCATGATTCCGTTTATGACCGAGAGCATTTATCAAAACCTTGTTCGCAGCGTTGATAAATCGGCGCCCGAAAGCATACACCTCTGCGCTTTCCCGACTGTGGACGAAAAGGCGATAGATAAAGAGCTTGAGGATAAAATGGATAAGGTGCTCGAAATAGTGGTGCTCGGTCGTGCCGCCAGAAACGGCTCATCGCTTAAAAACCGCCAGCCCCTTGCTACTATGTATGTTAAGCTTGACGGAGAGCTTGACAGCTTTTATACCGATATTATCCGTGATGAGCTTAATATAAAGAACGTAAGCTTTACCGATAAGGTAGATGACTTTGTAACCTATCAGTTCAAGCCGCAGCTTAAAACCGTAGGCCCTAAGTTCGGAAAGCAGTTAAACGAGATAAGAACGGCGCTGTCAGAGCTTGACGTCACGGCGGCTAAAAAAGAGCTTGATAAAAAGTGGAAGGTGTGCTAGACTGAGGAAGTT
>URPQ01000017.1 GCA_900549755.1 uncultured Oscillospiraceae bacterium | reverse complement strand
ACCCGTGCCTGCTGCCCCGCCGACAGCACAGCCCGCAGCACCGCAGGAGGTAATTCCTACGCCTGCTCCGGCTGTTCGGACGCCGCAGATCCCACAGGCAGCTCCCGCAACGGAGCAGCAGGTTGCACCACAAGCACAGCCGATTGTGCAGGAACAGGTTATACCGCAACAGCAGCCGGTCGTGCAACAGCCTGTAATGCAGCAGGCAGCGCCCGATCCCGCGCCCGTTCAGCAAACAATGCTCGACCCGTTTGACGCGGCAATGCAGAATCTTGAGGCGCAGGGCGAAAAGCGTATGATTGAAGCGTTGGCGGCAAAGCCCGCAATATTCTCCTACCTCCTTTCCTTGGAATGATTGTAGGAATGCTGCCTCAGCTAAGGCGGCACAATCCGGCGATAGATGATTTTCATTCGAGCTATCCTCCTTTCAGTCGAGTTATCTGCATCTTCCGAACAGACCTTGCTTTTCGGAAAAAGCGTCCAGATCGTCAATGATAAAGAGATCGCTACGCCAACGTCCCGGCCACACTGCAAGGATTTTTGCTGACGCCAGCCTGTGCATTTATGTAGGCAGAACGTTTTTCACCAACCGTGGATAACTGGGCAACAGCTCCATCAGGTGAGACCTCCATGTAGCAGACCTGACCGCAACTATACGGGAAACAACCGGTTTCTTTTGCGCTTCTCATATTTGTCCTTTCCGAGTATTGCTCAAACAGCTTTGGGGGCTGTTATCGTATGTTTGTGTTATTCTGTGGGCTTGTCCTGCCCGTAGAGATCATGGTTGACGAGAGCGGAGTAGTAATTGTCTATCGTGACAGGGGCGTTGTAGAGTGTTGTCAGGATATATGCTCTGATGTTACGAATATCAGAGGGGTTCTTTGCCATAGAGTCGATTACATACTCGATGTGACTGTCATTTAGCTTGAGATACCGCGATTTAATCACAGACACGGGGATGTCCTCGCCGTTAATACGGATTGTCTGAGCGCAGGAGCAAACAACGTCCAAGATAATGTCTACAATTTCTTGCAGCCTGTCATGGTCATAGTGATAGTTCCGGAGAAGGTTGTCGAAGCTGATGTTCTCTTTAATCAGCTCTTCGTATTCGCTTCGCTCGTCCATCCCATCCATCCTATCAAGATTGATAGATGGATGATTTATAGAGTCCGTATTTGATCCTTCTATAATTTCTTAATTCGTGTTTAATAGCGTGGGCTTTACCGATGACGCATTCTTCGGTGACGGATTATCCGTTGTCGGCTTTTCCGATGACGGTAAATCCGTTGGTGGAGAAGACCGCTGCGGACGTTCATAAACTGTGTACTCGCATTTCGCAAATCGACCTCTTTTGTCGTAAAGTTGCCGCCTGATAATATAGCCGTGTTCTTCAAGGTTGTTGAGTGCCGCTCTGGTGGAATCCAGCCCGTCGGAACTGAGTGTCGCAAGTCCCTTGAGCGAGTAGCCCCAGCCATCAGGAAGGCTCAGGATCAGTGACAGCAGCCCTTTTGCCTTGAGTGTAATAGATCGATCTCTCAGGCGGCTGTTGGACATGACCGTGAAGCCTTTTGTTTTTTCAGCGCGGATAATTGCCATTTGGTATCACCGTCCCAGCTTTTCCTTGCGCGTGGAAATCGCTATCGGAGAATAGGGACAGAACTGAAAAACACAGGACTGGTATTTCCAGTGGGGGCGATGGAAGCGGCAGGTGCGGCATTCTGGCGTGATACCATCGCAGCCACTATCGAAATGAGAATAGGGCGTTTCCTGCATCAGGACCTCAAATGCGAGAAGGGTGTTTGGAATCATAAGTGTTACCTCCTTTGTGAAAAAAATAGCCCCGGTATTGTTCCACTCATGCGTGGTACAGTACCGGGGCTATCCCGTTGAGTATTTTTTTATTTGCTGCGACCTCCTTTCGAGTGTGCGGTTGCAGCTCACCGCAGTCATACAGCTTGCACTCTGGATGCTTGTGAAGTTGGACAAAATCAGCAAAACACCAGTGTTTTCAAGGCTTTCTGACCTTGCCCCTATTATAACTTAATCGTCTATTCTTCTTACAATTCCGGTGGCTTTCATATATTAAAATCTCCTTTTTAAAGTCATGTTGTTATTATTTGTAAGGAGAGATAATATATTCATATTTAATTTGTTTTCTCACCAAATAAATTATTTGATTTTTTCAATTGCAAGAGCAATATCCTTCGTAAATTCGGGCGGAGCAATGCGTATAAATCGACCCTTTATTTCGGTGCGCTCGGTTTTGAAAAATGTGCCGGTGTAGGTATCAAACCAGCGTATAAGATACTCGCCGTTTTCAAGGAACAGTTCCATTGTAACATCGGTAATTTTAACCGGCTCGGGATTTTTTACGGTATAGCAGGAATCGTATATCCAAAGATACGCGTAATCTGCGCCGTTATATCCCAACACATCCGCCCGCGGGTGGTTGAGCGCCAGCCGCTCTCTTGATACAAAGCGCTGGTGCGGGTCGGCTCGCGGAATGAGCTCGGCAAAATCTGCCGCGGGAGCAAAATCGCGGTAGGAATAATAAATATCGTCCGTGCCGTTTGTGTATAAATCCCATTCTTCCCAAAACCATTCCATTGCGGTGGCGGGGGTGTTTGCCATAAGCCCCGCCCAAAGCTGACAGTGCCGCGCAACGTAGTGGGTAAACGGATGATATGCGTCGTAGCCCGATTCTTCCATCATAATCGGTCGGTCAAAATCGTGAAAGGCAAGGTATGCTTCGTGCGCTATCATTTTTACGTTGCCCGGGTCGCCGTAGCGATGCATATTTATATAATCGAATATATCGTCGAATATCAGGGGGTAGCGGTTGACTGAGGATGACGTGGTGACCATATGCGGGTGCGCGTCCGTTTTGCGCAGAAACTCTGTCATTTCGTGATGCCATGCGCGTATATCGTCGGGGTCGCCGTCGGTGAAATTGACTTCGTTGAAAAGCTCCCAGGTGAAAATATTGCGGGAATATCCGTAACGTGCCGTAATATAGCGCAAATACTGCTTTGCTTCCTTAATGCAGCGCGGGTTTGTGAAGAAATCTCCCGGATTTTCAAGATAACCGTGCGGATTTTTCACATTAAAGGCGTTGTATTCCCATGCGGTATTCGCTCCGCCGTCGTTAAACATTCCGTGGTAATAAAAAACCATTACGGAGTATATTTCGTTTTCTTCCATAATTTTCATCAAATCGTCAAGCCGTGCGGCGCGGTTTAAAACCGATGAAAAATCGTCGGTTCGGCTGTTTTTGCCGAAAAAGCCTAAATCCCACTCGGCGGAAAGCCAAATGCGAGACCAGTTGGCCTTAAACATATGCATTTTTTCAAAAATTCTGCGGTGCATATCAAGCGTTTCGGGCGAGGTGCGCTCTTTCCAATTGATTTTTTCGCCCCAGCATACGTTTTGCCCTATAGGGGTAAATATTTCGCCGTTTTCAAACTGAAACGCCTTGTGCAGGCTTTTTTCAACGCCTATAAAGCCGCGCGTATCCTCAGCCGCGGCTGCGGCAAAATCAAAGCTTATTTTGCCGGTTTCCGCATTATTTTCAAAAAGCGCTATTTCGCCGGAGTAACTGCCGTGCAGGGTGGGGGTAATACGCGCACGCCATACGGGCTCGGCGGCGGGATCGAGCGTATATACGCCGTTTTCATCAATATTTACCTTACGGTAGATAAAGCAGGGGTGGGTGTGCGTTTTACCGTCGGGTGAGGAATATGTAAAATCAAGCCGCAGGGAATCCGGGTCGAAGGCATTACCGACAGCTCCCTCAACCGTAATTTCAAATTCCGCCAATTTGTAAGCGGTAATTTTTTCGGTAAGGCAGACGATTTTTTTGATTTTGCCGTTATCGGCGGTTTTTGTGAAACACATAGCTATCACCGTGTCCTTTTATATTTTATGGCTAATATAACAGGCTTTATGAAGGCCTGTCAATAGCGTGTGAGTAATTGGGGGATATTTTATACTTTACAGACTTATTTTTTGTATTTTAAAAAGATATTCAACGTGCTATAATGAACTGAAAGGGGGAATACCTTATGAAAAAATTGACTTTAACGGCGGAGATGCTCAGGTGCTCACGCCTGTTTGACGGCAACCCTTACAGACTTGCAAAGCTTTTTGAAAAAGCGCGGCGAAAAAATAACACAGGCTTGAAATAAAGCCGGCGCTTTAAGACGGCAAACATTTTGCGGCTGTTGGTATAATGGTATCTTAAAGCTCGGTATGCTGCTTGCGGTAGGTGAGGGGGGAAATGCCGAATCTGCGCCGAAAGCTGCTTGAAAAGTAGTTTGAGGTTTCAAAATTTAAATATTCCGCTATTCGCCATATGGGCAGCGTTGTGTCTTCAAGGAGTTTCTTCGAAAGCTCCATTTTTTTATTTAAAAAGTATTCGTAAGGCGTTTGATTGCAGTATTCCCTGAAAAGCTTTATAACATAATTTTTAGAGCGGAAAATATGTAATGCAAGCTCATCGAGAGTGATATTTCGCGTTATGTTTATATCCATAAAATCCTTAAGCGCTTTAAGCTCCTTTCGGTCCTGCGGGAGCATAGTGTCGGTTCGGGTTTTTTCGTAAATTTCAAGAAAAATTTCGTGCATAAGCAAAAGGCTCTTTCTTTGCATTTCAACGGGGGAAAGGCTTTGATTTTTAATATCCAAAAGCTGCCGCATACGCTCGGATATATCGCAGCCGTGAAAAACCACCGTATCAAGCAGCATAAGGTCGCCCGCAATCAGGTTGGTAATATTTCCGGTGGCGTTAAAAAACATTTTCTGCCATGGGTTTTCGGCGTCGGAGTAATAATACTGGTCCTTATTGCAGGGCAGATAATACGCGTCGCCCGCAGAGGCGGTGTATTTCTTTCCGTCAAGTATTATAGTGCCAGAGCCGGATATTACATACTCAAGCGTGCTGAAACGTGAATTTGGGCGGTTTATAAGGTAATTCGCATCGCAGTAGGAGATACCGCTGAGCACTATTTTGGACGGCATGGTTACGCCCTGCGTATTATATAGGTAAAGATCCTCGTACATTTGCATACTCCCTTGGAAAAACTTGGAAAATATAAAACAAATTAAACTTTATTACTTTTGATTATATTATAGCGTATATCGCTGAAATTGCAATATGTAACGGATTTTTTTATTTAAATAAACAAAAATAGGTACAAATTATTGCTGTAAAAATGTGGCTGATATGCAAAATCGCCGTTTTTTAAAATAATTTAAGCAAATAGCATTATATAATATTTTATACTTTTACGGTGAAATAATGTATTGCTATGCGTATATAAGATAGTTATAATATAAAATGTGAACGGAAGAAAATAATTGTTGATTTTGTCAAATACATTATACACCGTTTTTCTGCCTTGCACCAATCAGAAAATTATGTTGGTTTTAACACGGTTTTCTGTCTGTTGCGAAAGGCGTATTTTTGATAAAACACTAATGTATTAAACTATCAATGTCAGGAGAAAAAGTATGAAGCTCAGAATGCCCGCGTACCCGCTTATAATATGCGATCCGTATTTTAACGTTTGGTCCTTTTCGGACGAACTGAACGCGGGCGGCACGGTACACTGGTGCGGGAAACCGAACAGCATTATCGGTCTGCTTGAAACGGGCGAAAAAAGCCTTTGCTTTATGGGCGATGCGCACGGGCGGGAAAAAATGAAACAGAAAAGCGTTTCGGTAACCGCGCTTTCCACCGTTTATGAATTTGAATACGGCGAAATTTTGCTTAAAGCTACCTTTACAAGCCCGCTGCTGCCGAATGATACAGAGCTGCTGTCCCGACCGGTTACATATCTTTACGCCGAAGTATCGGGCGTACAAAACGCGGTTATAAAAATTGAGGCGTCCGAGCAGCTTTGCCTGCAGGAGGCGGGGCAGTACCGCGTGGTGACCGAAAATGTTTCCAACCGCTTTCCGCTTATACGTATGGGAAGTGCGGAGCAGCCCGTTTTAAAAACCGCGGGGGACAGCATTTGCATAGATTACGGATATTTCTACCTCGGTACAAAAAACGCCGACGCCGCGCTTTATACCAAGCGTACCGATACCATGACTTATGTGGGCTGTAAAGTGCCTGTCGGCGCGGGGAAAGCGCTTTTTGTATTCGCTTATGACGATACCGCATCGATAGAGTATTTCGGCAAGCGCTGCGTATCGGTCTGGAATAAAAACGGCAAGAGCATTGTAACGGCTGTAAACGAGGCAATTGATGAATACGGCAGCGTTAAGCGCCGAGCGGATGAATTTGACGAAAAACTGTTTTCGGACGCCGAAAAAGAGGGCGGCGAAATGTACGCCGAGCTTTTAACCGCCGCTTTCAGGCAGGTTATGGGCGCGCACAAGGCGGTTACGGGGCCTGACGGCGAGCTTTTATGGATATCCAAAGAATGCTCAAGCAACGGCTGCGCCGCAACGGTGGATATAAGCTATCCGTCTTCGCCTATGTTTCTTTATTACAACACCGAGCTTTTGCGCGGAATGCTGCGCCCGGTGTTCAGATATGTTGAAAAAGAGGGCTGGCAATACGATTTTGCGCCGCATGACGTGGGAACATACCCGCTGCTTAACGGGCAGACCTATTACGACAGCCGCCTTGAATACCAAATGCCGATAGAAGAGTGCGGAAATATGCTGCTTTTGGTATCCGCCTTAGCGCTTGCGGAGAAAAAGTACGATTTCTTTTCGGAGCATAAAAAAACCACCGATAAATGGGCGGAATATCTGCTTGAAAACGGCTTTGACCCTGCCAACCAGCTTTGCACCGACGATTTTGCGGGGCATTTGGCGCACAATTGCAATCTTTCGCTTAAAGCGATATGCGCCCTCGGGGCATATGCGAGGGTGTGCGGCATTACGGGGGATGACAAGAGCGAAGGGCGCTACCGTGCGGCAGCCGAAAAAATGGCTGACGAGTGGTGCGAAAAGGCAGCGAATACCGACGGCAGCTACCGCCTTGCCTTTGACCGACCCGATACATACAGTATGAAATATAATCTTATATGGGATAAGGTTTTAAAATTAGGGCTTTTTGATAAAAAGGTTTCCGAAAACGAATTTAAAAGCTATTTCGCGCGTTTTAACAAGTACGGTCTTCCGCTTGATAACCGCGCGGTTTACACCAAGTCGGACTGGCTTTTGTGGTGCGCCTGCTTTGCCGAGACTCAAAAGGATTTTGAAGATTTTATAAGACCGCTTTGGCTTTCATACAACGAAACGCAGAGCCGCGCGCCGCTGACCGACTGGTACGATACCGACACTGCGAAAAAGCAGCTTTTTCAAAACAGAACCGTGCAGGGCGGGCTATGGATGCGCCTGCTTGCGGAATCGGACATTTTTGAATGATTTTCGGCGGTTTATTCCCGAAAAGGAGAGATAGCATGAAAAAAACAGCCTCGTTGCTTATTTGCGTTCTTACGCTTATATCAGCCGCCTTTAGTGCGTCGGCGGCGGATAACGGGTACACCGCTTATCTGAACAGGTTTGATACCGCAGTATGCCCGCAGAACGAAATTACCGTTTTTGAAGGCAACGCTCTTTGCAAAAAGGGCAGCGAGCTGACGGCTGAATTTAACGTAACCGAAAGCGGTTTTTACAATCTCTCCTTTGAGTATTGCTCTGAAACGGACGCAGACGGGAACTTGCAATTCGGCTTAATGACAGACGGCGAATACCCGTTTGATTCGGCAGAAGAATTTACACTGCCGCGCTATTACAGGGATTCGGGCAAGGTGCGTACCGACGGCGTGGGCAATGAGTTTGCACCCGCGCAGGAGGAAATAAAGGAAAAGCACAGCTGCCGCTTAACAGATACCTCGGGCTTTTCGGCAGAGCCCTGTCGCTTTTATTTTGAAAAAGGCGGGCATTCGCTGAAAATAACGCCCTCCGCGCTGCCGTTCAGGCTTTATGCGATAAAGCTATGCGGCGTTAAAAAAGCCGAAAGCTATAAAAATGTTTCGGCGGGTTACACTTTTTCCGAATACAAGGGTGAAACGCTGCTTATTGAGGGGGAAGGCGCAAATAAAAAATCCTCGGCGGATTTGGGTGCTAAATCGGACAGCACAACGCCGAATGTATACCCCGCAAATGCGTATTACCAAAAAATAAACTATATAGGCGGCAGTAACTGGTCGGATGTGGGCGACGCGCTTTATTGGGAAGTTGACATTCCCGAGGACGGTCTTTACGCAATATCGATTTATTACCGCCAGAATTACATACTCAACGGCAATTCCTACCGCAGCCTTACAATTGACGGCGAGACCCCGTTTTCCGAGGCGGCAGAGCTTGCATTCCCGTATAACAGCGGGTGGAAGCTTAAAAAAATAGCCGATGAGAACGGCGAACCATATCTTTTTGAGCTGAAAAAAGGCAAGCATACGCTTTCACTTTGCGTTACGCTCGGTCCTTTATCCGAATTTTGCGAAAGCCTTGAAAACACGGTTTACGATATAGGAACGCTTTACCGCAGGCTTGTAATGGTAACGGGTGAAACGCCCGACGCCAACCGCGACTATAACCTTTTCGGGCAGATACCCGATTTTGAAGAAAATCTTACCGATATAAAGGGGCGGCTTGAAAAACTTGCAAAAAGCTACGAGGAGCTTTCGGGCAAGCGCGGCGGCTCAACGGTATCAACAATAAATTCAATGGCTAACACTATAGCCTCAATGCTTAAATACAAGTATAAGGCGCAGCAGTATAAATCGGTTTATTATTCCAATTACTCATCGCTCAGCGCCGCGCTTTACGATATGATGAGCATGCCGCTTGATATTGATACCTTTACTTTTTCTTCAAAGAATGCCGAAAAGGTAAAGGGCAACCGAAATATTTTTGAAAAAGCGGCATACTCCGCCGAAAGATTTATAGCGTCCTTTGTTGTTGATTATAACAATATATCGGATGTTGCGGATAACGATAAAAAGCTGACCCTTTGGGTCAACTGGGGCAGAGATCAGGCGCAGGTGCTTAACTTCCTTATTCAAAGCGGGTTTACCGAAAAAACCGGAATAGCGGTGGATGTTAAGATAACGAACGCATCGCTTGTTCAGGGAATACTTTCGGGCAATATGCCCGATTGCGTATTGCAGCATGTAAGAACCGAGCCGATTAACCTTGCAATGCGCGGCGCGCTTTACGATTTATCGCAGTTTGAGGATTTTGAGGAAATAACCAAGCGTTTTTCCGCAAACGCGCTTAATCCCTATAAGTATAAAAACGGGGTATACGCATTGCCCGATACGCAAAGCTTTATGATGATGTTCATACGCACCGATATTTTTGAGGAATCAGGGCTTTCGGTGCCCCGCACATGGGATGAATTTATAGGCGTTAACAAAATTCTTTCGGGCAACAACTTAGAAACGGGAATTGCGGGTATATATCAATCGCTGCTGCTGCAAAAGGGCGGCAACCTTTACAACGCGGAGCTTAACGCAACGGATCTGCTTTCGCCCGCTTCGGTCAGCGCGTTTGAAATGTATACCGATTTCTTCAATAAATACGATTGCCCCATGACCTATAATTTCTATAACAGGTTCAGAACCGGGCTTATGCCGCTCGGTATTCAGGATTACATAATGTACGCCACTTTAAAGGCTACCGCCCCCGAAATTAACGGCAAATGGCAGATGTTTGAGCTGCCCGGAACGGTAAGAGAGGATGGTAGTATAGATAATTCCTCCGCCGGGGCGGGCACGGCGTGTATGATATTAAAGGATACGGGCCGCGAAAAGGAAACGTGGGAGTTTTTGAAATGGTGGACCTCCGCCGAAACCCAGGTATCCTACAGCCGCTCGCTTGAGGGAATGCTCGGAATTGCCGGCAGAGTTGCCGTTTCAAATATTGAGGCGGCGGGCGAGCTTTCATGGGACGGCGATAATTTCACAAGTCTCAGAAATCAGTGGAACTCGGTAGGGGAGTTTAACGAAATTCCCGGCAGCTACTATATGACCCGCGTGCTTGAACAGGCATACTGGAACGTTGTGGTTCAGAACGAAAATCCGCGCGATATGCTATACAAATGGGGTGCTGTGGCGGATAATGAAATAAAACGCAAAATTGCGCAGTACGAAAAGAATTAGAGGGGAGAGCTTAAAGTTGACCAAAACGGAAATTTCGGGCAGCACACGCTATCATAAGCGCGAAAACCGCGAAAAGCTGCCGCTTTTACTTATGCTTTTACCCTTTTTAATTCTTTTTATCGCGTTTACCGTAATACCTATCATATCCTCCGTGGTACTTAGCTTTTTCAATTATGATATGGTGCATCAGCTTGAATTTGCGGGGCTTGGCAATTACATAACAATGCTGCTTGAGGACGAGGTCTTTTGGATATGCGTAAAAAACACCGTTCTTTTCGCAATTATAACAGGCCCTATAGGCTTTTTGCTCTCGTTTGTGCTTGCCTGGATGATAAACGAGTTGGGCAGGGGAATGCGCACGCTGCTTTCCTTCCTTTTCTACTCTCCCGCACTTATGGGCAACGTCTACTTTATTTGGCAGGTGCTTTTCAGCGGCGAAAGCTACGGCTATATCAACAGCAGCCTTATGGCAATGGGAATTATAATAGAGCCGATACAGTGGTTTAAAGACCCCGCCTATGCGTTTACGCTTGTTATGATAGTTCAGCTTTGGTGCAGTATGGGCGTTTCGTTCCTTGCCAATATTTCGGGCTTGCAGAACGTTAACCCCGAAATGTACGAGGCGGGCGCTATAGACGGCGTTAAAAACCGCTGGGTGGAGCTTTGGTACATAACGCTGCCCTCTATGAAGGAAATAATTCTTTTCAGCTGCGTAATGCAAATACAAAGCGCGTTTTCGGTAAGCGGAATAGCAAGCACCCTTTGCGGCTACCCGAGCGTTAACTACTGCGCGGATACGCTTGTAACCCTGCTTACCGATATTGGCGGCACACGCTACGAAATGGGACTTGCGGCGGCAATGTCGGTATTCCTGTTTGCGATTATGGCGTTTACAAGAGTGGTTATAGGCAAAGCGGTGGCATCCCTTGGAAAATAAACCGAAGAAAGGCAGGCGAGATTATGAATAGGCAAAAATCGAACATTAAAAGATACACGCGCTCAAAAGTGGGAAATTTCTTCTATTTTACCGTGCTTTTCGCAGCGGGACTTTTCACAATACTACCGCTTATCTACTCGGTAATTACCTCCTTTAAGCCGCTTGACGAGCTTCTCGCATTTCCGCCGAGGTTTTATGTGGTTCGTCCCACCCTTTCAAATTACACGGCTCTGCCCGGGCTTATTTCAAAGTTGAGCGTTCCGCTTTCAAGATATATCTTCAACAGCCTGCTTGTAAGTATTTTAACTACCGTGCTGCACGTTATAGTGGCAGCAATGGCGGCGTTTGTGCTTACCCAGTGGAAGGGCAACAGGCTTATAGCCGCGCTGTTTGTAATAGTTCAGTTTTCGCTTTTGTATAACTCCTACACGCTTGCAATTCCGCAGTATCTTGTTTTTTCAAAGCTGCGGCTTATAGATACGTATCTTGTATATATACTGCCCTATCTTCCCTCGGCGCTCGGAGTTTTTCTTATGAAGCAGTATATGGAATCGAGCATACCGGTATCTTTGGTGGAGGCGGCGCGGATTGACGGCGCGGGATATTCGAGAATATTTTTTCAAATAGCTTTTCCGCTTGTTAAGCCCTGCTGGATGACCCTGGCGCTTTTCGCATTCCGCGATATGTGGTCGGTAAACCCGAGCGGCACGGTTTTAAGCGAAAACATTAAAACACTGCCTATGATATTAAGTCAGGTTACCGCCGGCGGCATAGCAAGGTCGGGCAGCGCAATGGCGGCTACGGTAATACTTATGATACCCCCGGTAACGGTGTACGCCGTAACGCAGGGCAACGTAATGGAAACCATGAGCAGCGCCGGAATAAAGGAATAATACGGAAAGCGGGTGAAGACGGATTGTCAGGTAAATTGAAAATTTTAAAAAGACTGCTTTGCGTATCCTTGGCGGCGTTTTTTACGGCTCTTACGGTCGGCGCGGCAGAAAGCGAAACCTACGACCCCGTGCCCTATAAGACCTATACCTATTGGCAGGGCTACAAGGAGAAAAAGGCTGTGCCGATAAAGGCGATATACGGTTTCAGCGAGAATATAGATGCCAAAAGGCTCGGTATATCGGGTAATTTTTCGGTCACGTATTTCTGCTTCGGCGGCGACGGTCTTCTTTACGCGCTGGACAGTCAGAATAATAAAATATTGGTGCTTGATAAGGAATACAGGCTGAAACGAACCGTTGCGGGACTTTATGATTCTTCGGGTAACGCCGTGGAGCTTAAGGGCGCGGAGGGACTGTTTATAACAAAGGACGGCAAAATATATATAGCCGATACGCAGAACAACCGCATTATTGTAACCGACGCGGGCGGGAAGATAATACGCACCGTGCAAAAGCCCGAAAGCGAGCTTATTCCCGAGGACGTAATATTTTTACCCAAGCGCATTTTGCAGGATGAGCAGGGCTTTATTTACGTTTTGAGCGACGGCTGCTACTACGGAGCAATGAAGTTTGACAGCGACTTCAACTTTATAGGATTTTTCGGGGCTAATACGGTTAAGACCTCGGTTTTATCGGCGGTTACGGGATTTTTTAAAAACCTGTTTTCAACCGAAACCAAGCGTATGAACGATATTCAGAAAATACCCTACACATTTCTTGATTGCTGCCTTGATAAAGAGGGAATGATACTTACCACCACCTCAAACACCGATATAAAGGCGGGGCAGATAAGAAGATTAAGTCCCGGCGGCAGCAACATTTTAAGCTCGCGCTTTAATTACAAAACGACCGACGGCGACAGCTTTAATTTCGGTGATAACAGCGGGGTTACAAATGAAGACAATGTTCTGATAGGAAACAATTTCGGCGCGATAGCGGCGGACGGCGATTTTTTCTACGCCCTCAACACTTCGTCCGGCAGGGTATTTGTTTACGATTTTTCAAGCAATCTTATAGGCGTGTTTTCGGGCGGCTTCGGCACGGGCGAGCAAAACGGCGTGTTTAAAAAGGCTTCAAGCATAGCGGTGGCTGAAAACGGAGACGTTCTGATTGCGGACAGGGATAAAAACCAGATCACCGTATTTTCCGAAACAGAGTACGGTGCGCTCGTTAAAAAAGGCGATACATTAAGCAACGCGGGAAGATATTCAGAGGCGCTGCCCTACTGGGAAAAGGTAAATCGGCTTGATAAAAACAATCAGCTTGCAATAATAGGCATTGCAAAGGCGGCTCTCGGCAGCGGCGATTACGAAAAGGCAATGACCTATGCCGAAAAGGGGCTTGACCGCGAAACCTACGTCAACGCGCACTCAAAGGTGCTTACCGCGCGGCTTAAAAGTCACTTCGGCATACTGTTTCTTGTAATATTGGCATTTGCGGGCGCGCTTACGGCTTTTCTTGTAATATCCTCAAAGAAAAAGCTTGTAATAATAAAGAACCGCCGCCTGAACGTAGCGCTCTCCGCGCTTTTGCACCCGATAGAGTCGTTTAAGGCGGTGCAGGAGAAAAACGAGGGCTCGGTTATAATTGCCACCGTGTTTTTACTGCTTTTCTTTATTGGCAGCACATGCAGGCAAATTTACGCCGGTTTTATGTACGTAATACCCGAGCGCGATACCTACAATGTTATATATACCCTGCTCGGCACGGTAGGTGTAGTGCTTTTGTGGGTGGTTGTAAACTGGGGCGTGTGCGTGCTTTTTGAGGGCAAGGGCAGAATTAAGAAAATATACATATGCACCTGCTACTCGCTCTATCCGCTCATTTTATATTCGGCGCTCTTTATGCTTCTTTCCTATTTTGTTTCACCGTCTTCGGTTTCGTTTATATCGGTTTTAAGCACCGTTTGCACGCTTTACTTCGTGTTTATGCTGCTTTCGGCTATGATGACGGTGCATGAGTTTGGTTTTTCAAAATCGGTGGGCACGGCGCTTTTCTCGGTAGTGGGAATGGGTATAATAGGATTTTTAATATTTATGTCCATTATGCTGTGCCAGGATTTCATAGGCTTTGCTGCAAGTATTGTTCAGGAAGCGGTATTCCGTTAGAGGTGTGATTTTATGCAAAAACAAAATAAAATATCACTGCGCTTCATAGCGGCGGCTCTTACCCTCTGCCTGCTTGCGGGATGCAATAAAGCAGCGCCGAAAAAAACGTCTTACAACGCCGAGGGCGAGGTGTCCGCTGCGGGAGATATTACCGCGGAAAACGGTAAATATTCTTTCTTGTGGGATTCCGAAAACAACTGCGCAATACTGAAATCCAAAAAAACGGGGAAGGTATGGTCCACAATACCGTACGGCTACCTAATGCAGGGCGAAATGTCGGGCGTAGCGTCCGTAAGCCTTACCTCGCCGCTCGATATTACATATATCGATACCGAAACACTTACGGTAAAGGACGTTAAGGGCTCTGTGGGCGCGGTGAGAAACGGCAGAATTTCAAGCGAAAAAATCGAAAACGGCGTGAGCGTTGTTTATTATTTTGATGAGCTCGGTTTTTCCGTTCCCGTGGATTACACCCTTTGTGACGAAGGCTTAAAGGCTTCAATCAAAATCAACGAAATAGCGGAAAGCGATTACCCGATATATCAGATATCCTTAGCGCCGTATATGGCGGCGGCGCAAAATTCCGATGATTCGTATTTGTTCGTTCCGTCAGGCTCGGGCGCGCTAATAAAAGCCGAAAACCGCGCGCAGGCGGCGAAATATTCAGAGCCCGTATACGGCGAAGACCCTGTGAGCGTAAGCTATGCCGATACGACCTATAACGAGGGTATAAGGCTGCCGCTTTTCGGCGTTAAGGATAAAAACGACGCGCTGCTCGCCTATATAACCGACGGCGCCGAAAGCGCCGAAATAACCGCCGAGGCGGGTGATACTGAGGTAGGATACTCCTCGGTTAAGGCGACATTTCGCCTGCGCGGCTATGACCTTACAAAGATAGCCGACCATACAGGACTTTATAAGTACATTAAAAAGTTTTCGGATGAGCATATATCGCTTGAAAACGCGACCGTTATATATTCTCCAATAGAAGAGGAAAGCGCCGATTATGTTGGAATGGCAAAGCACTACCGCGAAATTTTAAGGCGCAGCGGCGTTCTTTCAAAAAACGAAGAGAAGTACCCCGAAACAGCGCTTGAAATTTTCGGCGGCGCGCTTGTTAAAAAGCTGTTTTTGGGGCTGCCGTATTACAGCTATCTGCCCTTTACCACTCTTAAAGAGTCAAACGGTATTATTATGGAATTTACCGGTCTTACGGGCGAAAACGCGGTAATATCGCTTAAAGGCTATCTCGGCGGCGGGCTTACGCCCGATAAGGTGGGCGGCGGCTTTACGCTCAATAAAAAGAGCGGCGGCAAAAAAGCGCTTGCCGAGCTTTACGCCGATTGTGAAAAAAACGGCAACAAGCTGTTTTTGGATTGCGACCCGATAAGGTTTTCTTCCTCGGGCGGCGGGTATAAGGTGGCGTCCGATTCGGTAAAAACCGCAAATAAGGTGCGCAGTACGCAGGTGTATTACGATACGGCGCTTAACACGCAAAACAAATCCACAAAGGATTATTTCCTGCTTTCCCGCGCAAAGCTTTTTGAAACGGCGGGGAAGATGAATAAAATGCTCGATAAATACGGCATAGACGGCATTTCGCTTTCGTCACTTTCATCGCTTGCCTACTCGGATTTTGATAGCACCGAGACATTCTGCAAAAACGGTATGGCTGAAAGCGTGGGTAAGATTTACGGCGAGCTTTCAAAAAAGCATTCCGTTTTAAGCGAAAACGCCAATCTTTACGCTGCGGTTTTGTCAAGCGGCATAACAAATACGCCGATTAAAAGCTCCGAATACGGCTGCTTTGAAAAGGAAGTGCCGTTTTACCAAATAGTCTTTAAGGGCAGTATTCCGCTTTACGGCGCTGCCGTTAACACCGCAAACGACCCGAACAGAGTATTTTTAAAATCGGTGGAAAGCGGCATAGGGCTAAGCTTTTCCTTTGCAAAGCGGTATGAGGAGGAAAATAACTACCTGCCGTATTCGGCGCTTGCAGGTGCGATTTTTGAAGATACAAAGGAGAGCGCCGCGCAATATGTTAAAAAAGCCGCCGATTATTTAAAATCGGTTTCGGGCAGCGAAATTAAGGCGCACAGCTCAAACGGCGATATAAGCAGAACCGTATTTGAAAACGGAATAACGGTTTACGTAAATTACGGTAGGGAATCGGCAAACACGCCGCTGGGTTCTGTAGAGCCCGAGTCATTTATATATGGAAAGGAAGGATAACGCGTGGCAAAAAGAAAAACTGGAGTGCTTGAAAACAAAAAAGCCTATTACGGCCGTATGTTTGTTTTGCCGTGGGTTATCGGCTTTATAATCTTCTTTCTGGTGCCAATGCTCCAATCGGTACTATTTGCATTTTCCAAGGTTTCAATAACCACCTCGGGTTTTGATATTGTACTGCGCGGCTTTAAGAATTTTAAATACATCTTCCTTGAGGAAAGCGATTATACCGATAAAATAGTCGCGGCGTTTGGTAATTTTGCCTACACACTGCCATTTATTGTTATATTCAGTCTTATTCTTGCGGTAATACTCAATCAGAAATTCAAGGGCAGGCTGTTTTTCCGTTCGGTATTTTTTCTGCCGGTAATAATTTCTACGGGAATTGTTATAACCTATATTTTAAACGACGATATTGCCACCCAGATGCGCAGCTCCGACGACCAGGTGAGCGCACTGCTCGGCGCGTTTATAGATGTTGAAGAGGTTATGAAGGGGCTTGGGCTGCCCGAAAAAATAATCGACCTGCTTATAAAGTACGTTGAGGAAATATTCAACCTGCTTTGGAGCTCGGGAATACAGATACTGCTATTTATTTCGGGGCTGCAGGCAATACCCGAGCAGCTTTACGAGGTAAGCCGCGTTGAGGGGGCTACCGCGTGGGAGACATTTTGGTACGTTACCTTTCCGATGCTCGGAAACACGCTTGTGCTTGTATTCGTATTTACCTCAATAGATATACTCACAAGCACAAACAACGGCGTTATGAGCTCGGCGTTTACGCTTATGCAGAACCAGGTGTTTGATACAAGCTCCGCTATGATATGGTCCTACTTCCTGTTTGTAATACTTATCATATCCGCGGTTTACGGGCTGCTTTATTACTTCTGTCTGCGGAAATGGGAGAAATAATATGAGTAAAACAATTAGTTCCGTTAAAAAACAGCAGGCGGTAAAAACAGCCCGCATGGTACTTACCGCCGCCGTGCGTTACTTCTTTCTTTTATCGCTCAGCTACGTGGTTTTGTATCAAATGGCCTACATATTAAGCCAAAGCTTTAAGCCGCAGGCGCAGATATACGACCCGAGCGTTGTTTGGATACCCAAAAGCTTTACAACGGCGAATATAAAAGAGGCGTGGAACGCGCTTGAATACCCGAAAAGACTGCTTAATTCTTTCCTTATTCCCGTTTGCAGCGGGCTTTTGGAGGTATTTACCTGCTCGCTTGCGGCATACGGTCTGGCAAGGTTTAAATTCAGGGAAAACAAGCTTGTGTTTCTCCTTGTAATGCTTACTATCCTTGTTCCCTCGCAAATGATAATGGTGCCCTCTTACCTTAATTACTCGCACCTTGATATTTTGGGAATATTCGGCTTGCTTGCACGCGTTACGGGAATTGATATTCGCCCTAATGTGCTTGATACGGCGCTTACCTTCTATCTGCCGGCAATGTTCGGAGTGGGGCTGCGCTCGGGGTTCTTCGTTTTCATTTATATGCAGTTCTTCAAAAAGATGCCCAAGGAGTTGGAGGAAGCCGCATGGATAGACGGCGCAAACCCCTTTAAGACCTTTTTAAAGGTTATAATTCCGTCCTCAAAGGTGGCAATAACCACGGTGACTATATTCTCGGTAATATGGCACTACAACGATTATTACCTTTCGGCTATGTATTTTTCCGACAGATACCCGCTTGCCGTGTCGCTTTCGCTTATAGCCTCAAATTCAAGCATTGCGGGAACGGACTATGCGCGAATACTTAAAATGGCGGGCTGTCTGCTCTTTATTTTGCCTGTGCTGCTTATGTATATGGTGCTGCAAAGGAAATTTATTCAAAATATCGATCAGGTTGGTATTGTCGGGTGAACCGACTGTGCCTTACATTATAAAATCTGATAGGGAGGAAAATTTTATGAACAAATATTTTAAGATCCTGTTAAGCGCTTTGTGTATTGCCGCAATTGCTCTTACCACCGCGGGCTGCGGAAAAGTAGAGTATACCGACAGCGTTATAACAAGCGAAATTATCGTTCCCGGCGAGGATGACGGCGATTCCGCTTCTTCGGGCAGCGGCAGCACCGCGACCGACAGTAAATCGGACGGTAAGGGCAATGCGTCATCCGGCACAAGCTCGGGCGCTAAAACAAACAAAAACCTTAAGGGCACTACCGTAAAGCTGCTTTTATGGTATAAAATACCCGAGCGCGAGCAGTCGGTGCTTGACGCATTCACCAAGAAGACGGGCATAAAGGTCAAGGTGACATCCGTTGCGGAGAAAAACTATATGACCACCCTTTCTTCCCGCGTGGCGTCCGGTGCGTCGCCCGACCTTGTCTGCATACTCGGTAATAACTACCCGACCCCTATAGTGCGCGGACTTATGCAGGAGCTTGATTCAAAGTATTTCGATATTAACAACAAGATATACGACAAAGAACTGATGGACGCTTACAAATGGGGCGGCAAATATTACGGCGTGGCTGTAAAGGGCTCTATGTTCGGCGATATGTACTGCGTTTTCTACAATAAAACAATGTTTGAGGAGCGCGGCCAGCAAACGCCCTATGAAATATGGAAAAAGAACCCGAATGCATGGACATGGACAAAATTCTACGAGGTTGCAAAGAATATGACCTACTCTACCTCGGCAGGGCAGATATACGGCTTTTCAATAGCATACCCGCAGGCTACAATGCTTTCGGCAAATACCGATTTTATAAAGCTTTCAAACGGCGCGCTTAAAAACAATATGTCCGACGCAGCGCTTAAGACTGCATGGAAATGGACGAACACCCTAAAGACCGACGGCTGTATGATGCCCGGCAACGCCTACTACACCGACCTGACCCAGGGCAAGGTTGCAATGCACATAGGCGGTCAGTGGTTTATGCAGAAGGGCAATTCGTTTGATACGGGTATGAAGGATAAATGGGGTGTAGCGCCTTTCCCGAAGCAGGATAACGGCGATTATTACGTTCCGTTCCGCGCGGCTCTCTGGGGAGTGCCGAAGAATGCCTCCAACGTTGCGGGCGCGGCGACTTGCATAAATTACTGGCTTGACCCCGCAAACGAGGAAAAAGAGGTATACGCAAGCAAGGAATGCCGCGAGGTTCACAATTGGCTCTGGTCGCAGAAAAAGGGCTTGCTTATATCCCAGGGTATAGCGGACTTCCAGAAGAGCGGACAGTTTACCGAAATATGCAACAAGCTTATGACGGGCGCAAACGCGGTGGATACATGGCTTAGCAGCTACGCTCCCGCTATTGACAGTTGCATAGCATATGCGTCCGACGCTCTTAACTGATATCGGAAAGGATGAGGAATTTGAAAATACCAAAAAGCATAAAGCTTTTATCGCTTGTAATGGCTGCGGTATTCTTCACCACCGGGGTATGCTACGCCGCCGTCAACCGACAAACGCAGAGCAATGCCAAGTCCCTTTCGCTTTATGAAAAAGCGCTTAAGGACCACGGCTTTGTGTACGGAATAAACTATTATTCCGTACCGGGCGGGCTCGGCGATACCCAGGCTACGGGCGCTAAGTGCAGCTTTGACGAATCGCTTTTGCGCTGCGGTCTTTACAATATAAAGCAGATAGGCTTTGACGCAACGCAGATATGGCTTTTCTTCCGTACCTGCGGGCTTGAATATACCGCCGACGGTGATATTATCGGCGTTCAGGATATTTTCCTGAAAAATCTTAAAACCACCTGCGAAATAGCAAGAGAAACGGGAATATCGCTGTCGTTTACAATTCAGCCGCATTTCGATTACACGCTGGAATCGGGGCTGTACTTCGGCAGTAAGCTTACCTACGATAAATACACCCGCTTTGTAACCGATAAATCGGTGCGCAAAAACTACATAGAAAAAGCGGTAAAGCCGGTTTTGAATGTGCTGAAAAATTATACCGACGTGGTTTTCGCAATTACTGCTTATTGCGAACCCGAGGGCGATATTTACGGCAAGGAAAACGGCTATAAGCCTTGGGGAACTACCATTGACGTTATGACCGAGTTTATACAGTCGATAGTTGACGCCTCGCGCGAATATCTGCCAAACGTGCCCGTTTCGGTAGCGTGCGGCTGGAATTACGCAAACTCGGTAAGATATTTTAACAAATTGGGTCTTGATTATATCGGTATGAATATATATGACGATCAGTCAAGGGTTCAGGATCTTTCAAAGTTTATCATTACCTCGCCCGTAATGCTTACCGAGTTCGGTCCGAAGGAAAAGTTGAACAGCAGTAACTCGTATTTCCATATTACCAATTTCCAAAACTTTATTGCCAACGCCAAAATGGGCGGCTATACCGGCGCCTTCTATTGGTGCTATAGCGGCAAGGGTACAATGCAATCCTTCCTCGGCAGTACCGATTACGACTACCTGCCGTTAGCGGCGGCTGCGCATTTCACTATTGTGGACGACAAAAATATGTCGGCGGGGAAAGAGGACGAAAAGGACACCCCGGTTATGCTGTGGCCCGATAAGGACGGAACTATACGCTTTATCGCTTCAAGAACAGCCGCAAGCTATTATTTTGAACGTTCAAAGGACGGCAAAGCATGGCAAAACGCCGGCAGCATTGACGCGGACGAGGCGGATAAAAACGGCACGTTTATTTGCTCGTTTACCGACCAAGGCGCAGAGCAGGGAACATACTACTATTACCGCGTGACTTCGATTGACGAGGACGGCAGCCGCCATACCTCTGATGTATCGAGCAGGGTAAAGACTATGAAGACCACCTGCTCCGAAAGTGAGAACTTAGTGCCAGATTACAGCTTTGAAAAAACAAACGTTGTAAAGGACAGCTTTGATTGGTGCGTGGATAACACGGGCGAACACTTCAGCATAGTTGAAAAAACCGATGAAGAGCCCGATATTGTTTACAGCGGCAACCGCGCCTTCAGGATAGAGGGCAACAACGACTGGTCGTGGGCGGGCAAGAAAGTAACGGGACTTACCCCGAATACAAAATATGTATATACATTCTATGCCTATGCCGACGGCGATGGCTCTATTCACGCTAAGGTGCTTGATTCGAACCGCCGGGAAATAAGCCGTTTCAATATTTCAAGCGCCTACCAGAATCAGTGGGTAAGGTATACCTATATAGTTGATATAGGCGATAACGACTCGGTTATTTTAGGTTTTTCGGATGTGGGAGGAACATTTAATTTTGACGACCTTTATTTCTTCCCGTATCTTGAAGAATAAAAAAACGAAAGGATGAATCTTATGAAAAAACTACTCGGGCATAAGCGTATCACATCCATGGCATTATCGGCATTACTTTTGCTCTCGGCAGCCTCGGCTGCCCTTACCGCATCGGCTGAAGAGCCGGCGGATATGACCCCCATAGAACAGGTGAATTACTACGGCGATTTTGAAAAGGGGGAGTATAAGACAATTCAATTTTTAAACTTTGACACTGCGGAAATTACCAATGAACAGTATTTTTCGGGAGGAAATTCGTTAAAGGCAATAACAAAGGACAATTACGGTACTATCCGAATGGATATAGACCTTGAGCCTAACACCGTTTACGCCTTTTCCATGTCGGCTTATGCGGCTAATGCCACAGCTGCAAACAGCAAGGGAACAATTCGTATTTTGGATAAGGCAGACAGCTGGAAACAGATTGTGAATTGTAAGCAAAAAATCGGGTATAAGAACGGCGGCTGGAATTATATACTCTACTGCTTTACAACAGGAGACGATAAAGCATACGGCACGGGTCGGTACAGATTTGAATTTGCCGATATACCTTTTCAAGCTTCATTCTACTTTGATAACATAAAGCTTGAAAAGGTTGCAGGTGTCGATAAGGCAAATTTAATAAACGCCGATTTTGAGGATCTTGACGCAGGCCTTGCGGCATGGAGCAATGAATCCGTTCTTGAAATAAGCGACGAATCAGTAAACGACGGCAATTATTCGGCGTATATTTACGGTGCAGCCGATACGGATAAAACTGCGGCGCGTTGGACGGGTACTTATCACTCATTTGCGGTTGAGAAAAACACAAACTACCGCCTGACCTATTACGCACAGTGCAAAAACGGCGAAAACTCACCGATTATAAAAATTCATCCCTTTGAAAGTTCTTCTACCAATTTATTGGGTCAATACGACAAACAGCTTAACGAAACTGCGGCTGACCGCACAAAGTGGACGAAAAACACCTTGACCTTTAACAGCGGCGATAACAATTTGCTGCGCCTTTTCCTTGTGGTTAACAACTACGGCGCATATATCGATGATATTTCAATCGATAAGCTTTATTCCTCTGTCGTATATGCTACCGGTCGCGGAGACGCGGCTGCAAGCAGGGAAAGCTTTACTGTCGGCGAGGCAGTAACCCTTACCGCAACTCCGGCGGTCGGCGCTGTGTTCAGCGGCTGGTATGATGGCGAAACGCTTGTAAGCACGGATGCAGCCTACACATTCACCCCGACTGACAGCTTTTGCTATACCGCACGCTTTACGCCTATAGAGAACCCCAATGTTATTGAATTTGTAAACCCCGGCTTTGAAAGCGACGATTTATCTGCATGGAGCAATCAGACTCCCTTTGAAATTATTACAACCGATAAGCACAGCGGCGAGAAGGCCCTGCGCGTAAAGGCAAACGGCGAGGCGGCTCAATGGGCTAAGTCGTATAAAGGCTTTTATATCGAGCCGAACACCGATTATGTGGTTCATTTTTACGGAAAACGCGAGTCCGGAGATGAAAGCTACACGTTGGTTCATATTATGGATAAAAGTAACAATAAGATCAAGGGAGATATAGGCGTTAACGGTCTTATAACAGGCTATGACTCCGAGGGAAAAGCAATCTTCGATCATTCGCAGTGGGGTCTTAATGAAATTAAATTCAACTCGGGCAGCAATAACTATGTAAGGCTTTGCTTCCAGGTATCAAAGGGCGCTTCCTATATTGATGATATTTACATTGCGCGCAAGGTGGGCACCTACAGCAGCGAAAACAAAGAATTCGGCACTGTAAAAGGCACTGCGCCCACGCTTTGCTACGGCGAAGAGTTTACAATTACCGCAGAGCCAAAGGATGGCTATGTATTCGCAGGCTGGTATAACTCGGCAAATGAGCTTGTAAGCGAAAATGCGGTATATACAAACACCTTAACATCAAACGAAAGCTATGTTGCGAAATTTGCGGAAAATACGGTAATAAAGGGCGATGTAAACGGCGACGGAAATGTAGACGCAACCGATCTTACCGTGCTGCGCAAGGTGCTTTTGGGAATAGAGACAAGCAACAACGCAAACGTCAACGGCGATAAAAACGTTGATATTTTGGACTATATAGCGCTTAAAAAGCTGCTCGCAAAATAATATGGTTTTTTGAAAGGCAGGACGGACGTATGCTTAAAAACAGAATAAAAAGAACAGCTTCGCTTATTTCGGCGGCATTCGTTCTGCTTACTCTTTTGCCGTTCTCGGCGGCGGTTACCGCCGAGAGCGGAACATTGATACGGGACGGCGGAATGGAAAACACTCAGTTTTTCTCAAATTCCGAGGTAAGCTGCGGCTGGAGGTACAATAACAGCTGTCGGGCGGTATTAAGCGAAAACTATGCGGCGGCGGGCAAAAGCTCCGCAGAGGTCACTTCAACCTCCGCAGGGTATGCTACATTGTCCTACAACGGCATAACGGCGGAGAAAAACACAGATTACATACTTTCCTTTTTGCTTTACATTGAAAGCGCGGGGGAAAAGGATTTCAGGTATTCCGTGCTCAGCGGAACAAAATATGTAGATTCGGTTAAGAACATAACGGTTTCGGGAAATACCGGCGAATGGATAACGGTAACAAAGGAATTTAACAGCGGAGCATATACGGATTTAACCCTGCAGCTTTGCCCATACGGCAGCGGGGTGTATTATATTGACAGTGTGTATATGGGCAAAAGAATTGATAACCCCGTTTATATATCGGCGGCTGCGGAAAACGGCGGGTATATTTACGGAGCAGAGGCGGGAATACCATATGCCGCGGGCAGCGAGGTGACCGTTTCGGCATATCCCTTTGCGGGATACGGCTTTGAGGGTTGGTTCTCGGGGGATGAATGCATAAGTACCGAGAAAACCTTAAAGCTGACATTAAATAAGGACACGGCGCTTACTGCAAAATTTGCGGCGGGGCTTTCGCAGAGTAATCTTGCGGTAAACGGCGATTTTGAAAGCGGCGATTTTTCGGGATATATTGCGGAAGAAGGCGCCGAAATAATTACAAATGAAAACGGCAGCTTATTGAGAATATCGGGTGATACAAAGCGCCGCAGGACTATAAGACAGAAAATAACGGTGCAGCCGAACGAAGAATATATTTTAAGCTTCGGCGCGGAGTGCGCGGGAGCAGGCTCGGCGGCATTTTATATAACGGATAATAACGGAAAGTTAATAACAGGCGGCAGCATAACTGACGGCGGCAAAGGTCGAAGGCGGGTAAGCTTTACAAGCAAAACCGACAGCGTTTGGCTGACATTTTTCAGCGGTACGGAGCAGACGGATATAGACGATATTATTGTTTCAAGACCTGTAAATATAAGCTTTATATGCGGAGAGAACGGAATTATAACGGGTGCGGAAAGCGGAAAATACGCCGTGGGCGAGGTTATATACGCCGCGGCGCAGCCGAACGACGGATATGCTTTTTCGGGCTGGTACTCGGGGGATACGCCTATAAGCAATGAGCGTGAAATAAAAATAACGGCGGAGCGCAGCGCTGCATATTCCTGCACCTTCAGGGAATGCGCCGACGCGGTTATGACGGCGTTTGATACCGATAAGCTTAACACAGCCGAGGAAAATAATTTAATAAGCCGCCCCGATTTTGAAAGCGCGGGCGGTGCGGAATGGAGCACGGAATGCTTTTTAAAGGCGGGCGTTTCGGAAATTGCCGAAACTGATAAGGGCAAATCGTTTTATTTCCACCCGTGCGGAGATACCGCCGAGACGGTATATTTCCCGATAACAGTATTGGCAAACACCGATTATATGCTTGCCTTTGACGTGCGCGGGGAGAACCTCGGCAAGGAAAACGCGGCGGACGCGACATTCGGAATTATGAACCCGCAAAACGGCGAGTATATTATAATCGAAAACCCCGTTAAGGGCACCTACTACGATGAAACGCCTAACAGCACTGCGACGCGCTCGCTTACCCCGCCCTCGTGGGACGGGATGTGGCACCGCCGCGGCTGCACCTTTACAAGCGGCGGACACAACCTGCTCTATATTGCGGTAAGCGGTAAAAAGGCGCAGATGTATCTTGATGATATAACCCTTTGCCTGCTTGAAAACGCGGCGACGGAAACCGAAAGCGCCAAAACGGCAATTTCGGTGCAGAGCCTGGGCACACAAAGCTACACCGCGGCGGACAGCGCAAACTCGGCGTTTAACTGGGCTGACCCCGCAATAAACGTCTGGGGCGGCAAAAAGACGGGCACAGATATATCGCTTAAAACGGACAGCAGCGGCAGCTATATTGAATTGACTCCGCAGCGGCAGTACCCGACATACTCATGCTTTATAAAATGGTTTTCGGTTTTGCCGGGAAGAAGCTACAAGCTTTCTCTTGAAACAAGGCTTAACGGCGGCGCGGTTTACATTGCGGGCGGGAAAAACAGTAAGGTTTATACAGTTGCCGAGTTTACAGACAGCACGGCGGATACATGGCAGCCGCATTCGGCAATACTAAATTCCGGGGATGAAACCGAAATAGGAATATTGCTGCGTGATAACGGCAAAAGCGCGGCGTTCAGAAACGTTGTGCTGACGGAGAACAGCGCGCCGCCCGCGCAGGCAGGCGAAAATATTTTGCAAAACGGCGGCTTTGAAAGCGGAAACGCAGACGGAATAAAATATCCCGCTGCCGCCTCGGGCTTTACGGTTACGGATGAGAAGAGCAAAAGCGGCTTATATTCGCTTAAAATCGGGGCGGAGCAAAGGTACAATTGGGCGTATTTTGCGGTGTCGGTAAAGAAAAATACGTGGTACACATATACGTTTTACGGCTACAGAACCGTTGCAGCAAAAAGCGCCATTTATAAAATACTGAACCCCGCAACCAAAAATCCCGTTGCGGGCACTCAAAGCAACTATTGGATTAACGGAAACGGAAAATGGGAGCTTAACCGCGTTATTTTCAACAGCGGCAATACCGACAAAATATGGCTTGCGTTTACAGAGGACGGCGCTGCGGCTTATGCGGATGATCTTCATTTATCCGAGCGCATTATGCCGCAGGCTGCCGCATCGCGCGGGGGCGGTATTTCGGGTATTTCCCAAAACGGGTATCAGCCCGGGGAGGTTATAAGGATAAATGCCGCAGCGGACGCGGGATACAGGTTTGCGGGTTGGTACTCGGGCGATATATTTTTGAGCAATAACACGCAGTATATAGCCGCCGCAGAGAGCGGAATATCGGTTATTGCAAGGTTTTTGCCGCAAACGGGTACGCTTTTAGGCGATGTAAACGGCGATGACAATATAAACTCGCAGGATTCGGCGCTGCTTAAAAAGCATTTGCTCGGAATAGACTGTGTTATATCTGCCGGAGCAGACGTTAACGCGGATACCTTTATTGATATAAGAGATGCGACTGCTTTGAAGAAAAAGCTTGCCGCACTCGGTGTATAGAAAGCTGCAGGAAAGGGAGAATTGATTTATGAAGAAATTTAAAATTCGCGCTTTGGCGGTATTTTCGGCTGTGCTTATTGCCGCCGTAAGTATTCCTATCGCATCGGGCGGAACATTCAGCGTAAGCGCGGCAGGCGCAGAGCTTATTCCCGGCGGAGATATGGAAAACACGGTGTTTGCAAGCAATTCCGAGGCTCAGTCGGGCTGGAGATACAATAACGGCACATCCGTTTCCTTAAGCACGGAGCAAAAAAACAGCGGCAACAGCTCGGCGCTTCTTACAACCGAAGCATCGGGCTACGGAGCACTTTCCTATAAGCCGATAAAGGTTGAGAAAAACCGCGATTATGTTTTAAGCTTTGCTTTCTTCACAGAGACCGCCGCCGAAAAGACTCCGCAATGGTCCTTAATGTCGGGCACGAAGTATCTATCGGGCGCTAAAAACGTAAAGATAAACGGCGACGCGGGGAAATGGCAGAGCGTAACCGCGCTTGTAAATTCGGGCAGCTACACCGAGCTTACATTAAACATACAGATAGGCAGCGGCGGAAAATATTATGTGGACGACGTATCCTTTAAATCAGATGGCGACCCGTATAATCTTTTGAAAAACGGCAGCTTTGAAAAGGGGCTTAACAGCTGGAACTTAAGCTCGGATACCGCTTTTGGCGTAAGCGATATTTCCCCGATAGACGGCAGCTCGCTTTCGGTAGCGGCAGGTGCGGGAAACACGGCGGAAAGCACGTTTGACTGCGATAAAAACTCGGATTACATATTCTCCTTTTGCAGTGCCGCCGCAGATAACGGCACGGGGAATGTAAGGCTTGAAGTGACCGATATGAACGGCAGCGTTTTAGCTGCGGGAACAGCGGGGGAAAGCAGCGAATGGCTGATTTCGCGCTTTGCCATTTCAAGCGGGAATAACGACCGCCTTAAGGTTCGCATAGTTTCGGGAAATACGGCGGTGCTTATAGACGATATACGCATTATGCGCAAGGCAAAAATAAATATATTGCCTGTAGAGTACGGCGAGATTAAGGGCTTTTCCGAAATAGGCTACGGCGAGGGCGAAACCGTTTCGCTTACCGCCGAGGCAGAGGACGGATATATTGTAAGTATGTGGAAAAGCGGCGATGAAAAAATCGCCTCGGGGGAAAGCTGCACCTTTACCGCGTTTGATATGACTCTAAGCGTAATAATAGGCAAGGCGCTTGTTGAAATACCCAACCCCGGCTTTGAGGAGGACGATCTTTCGGCGTATAAGATCTCGTTTGCGGACGGCTTTACGCGCTCTGTCGATAATCCTGCAAACGGCTCTTACTCGCTTAAAATTTCTGCGGGAGATACCGAAACGCGCTATAAAAATGCCACCCTGACAATAAACGTAGTTCCGGGGCTTACCTATACCGTTACATTCAACGGCAGACGCGCCGAAAGTGATAAAACCGCAATTTTCAAGGTGCTTGACGGCGAAAACAACAATCTTTTATCGGGCGATTACTTTATAAACGGCAAAATCGGAGATTATACTAAGTGGGGTAAAAACACCGTCACCTTCAAAAGCGGCGATAATAATGCGGTAAAGCTTTGCTTTGTAATGAATAACGGCGACGCGTATATTGACGATTTGAGCGTGGAAACGGCGTTTACCGTGAGTGCCGCGTCGGATGAGGGCGGCTCTGTTTCGGGGCTTGGTTCGCCGAATCAGGCGTACGGCAAGGAGCTTACGCTTTACGCGGTGGCGGAGGCCGACTATATTTTCGGCGGCTGGTACGAGGGTGAAAGCAAGGTTTCCGATACTGCCGCATACACCTTTAAGGTAACGCGCAGTATAAGCCTTAAGGCGGTATTTACCTTTACCGAAAAGCACGATAACCGCATTGCAAACGGCGATTGCGAGCAACCGATAAACGAATCGTGGATATTCCGCTCGGCAGAGCGCGAAGCGGTTATCAATTCTACAGATTCACCCTTTAGAGGAAAAGGGTGTATGAAAATTGAGGCGGCGGGGGATCGCTTTACAAGATACGGCTATATAGCGCAGTATTTCACGGTTGAGCCCAATACGGATTACGCCGTTAGCTTTTACGGCAAGCGCACCGAAAAGGATAAAAGCGCGATTTTCAAGATTTTAACACCGGGACTTGCAACCGTGGTAGAGGACCGCTTTGTAAACGGTAACGGCGATAAGTACAACGAATGGGGTATAAACCGCGCTGTTTTCAACAGCGGAGAAAACACAAGGCTTATGCTGCTTTTTGTGGTAAATAACGGTGCGGCATATGTGGATAATATTACCGTGGGCAAAAAATGCTCGCTTACCCTTACCGTTGACGACGACGGAAAAGAAACCGGCAAGCTGATAGGCGCGGGCTACGCGGCGGGGGAAATGATACCGTTGAGCGAAACACCTAAGGAGGGCTACAAGGTAAGCGGCTGGTATCTTAACGGAGTGCTGCTTTCGGAGGATAATCCTTATGATTTCGTGATAACAAGGGACACCGTGTTAAAGGTTCTGCTCAGAGAAAGCGACGACGCAATGATTCTGAATTTTGAAACGGAACAAAACATTGCGCCCGCGGGCACTAACCTTATTGTCGGCGGCGACCTTGAAACGACCGACGGCGCGCCGTGGAATACCGATACGTTTCTTAAAAATGGAGTTATGCAGCGCGTAAGCGGAAAAGCGGCGGGCAAAAACGGTTATGTACTGCATTTCAATCCTAATTCCTCGGCTCTTCAAACAGCCTGCTTCAAGGTGAATTTAGAGCCTAATACAAGCTATATGCTTTCTTTCCTTGTAAAGGGTGAAAACATGAGCAATACAAACCGCGGCGATATGACCTTCGGCATAACGGACGCCGATATGAACTTTTTGGTGCTTAAGACCAAGCGCACGGGTATGTACTATGATGAAACGCCGAACAGCACAACTACCCGCTGCTTAACGCCGCCCTCATGGGACGGAAACTGGCACAGGCGCGCCTGCGTATTCACCACGGGCAAATACAGCGAGTTTTATATTACCGTTACTGGCAGTGTGAGCAACGCATGGCTTGACGATATTCAGCTCTGCCGCGCTGTGCAGGCGGTATCCGAAACCACAACGGACGTATTTACCGCAAAGGTAAGGGAGGTCACTACCGAAAAAACCTATTGTCAGGATAAATACAACCTTGTGGAAAACGGCAATATTGCCGACCTTTCGGGCAAATATTGGAATACGGGCGCATATTTCGGTAAAATAGGCTCGGGAATAAGCTTTGAAACGGTTGAAAACGGCACAAATGCTCTGGTTTGCAGAAAGCAGTTTGCTAACCCCACCCACGCTTATTACATAAAGTGGATGAACGTACAACCGAACACGGATTATACCTTTTCGCTTAAATTGCGCAGCGACTCCGAAAATACGGTTTGCGGTGTTATTGAAAACAGCAACGGATTTTACAAGCGCATAATAGATTGGGCAGCTGCGAACGAGGGCGAGTGGAACACGCTCGGTGCAACGGTCAACAGCGGCGACAATACGGTTTTGGGCTTTTATGTGACTGAGGCGTCCGATTTTACCGAAATTACCGATATACGGCTGTTTAACCCCATTTACGGCGAAAAGCCCAAGGAAGAAACCGATGATAATATCTGGGACGATACCGATTCAGAGCCCGAGGACGACAGCAACAGCGATAAAAAGGCACAAAACAGAAAGGTCATAAAGAAAATAGTGCGCCGCTCGGTAAAGCGCAGCTACACTCAGCCGATAATTATTTCGGCGTGTGCGGGCGCGGCGGTAATCGCAACAGGCGTTTTGCTGATAATTATGAAGAAAAAGAAATTATGGTTCTTTGCGGCTAAGGGAAAGGCGAAAAAGCAATGAAAAAAATAATTTTTCAGGGCGATTCAATAACCGATGCAAGCCGCTCGCGGGATAAGGACTTCAACCGCGGATACGGCTTTGCAACAATGGTCACGGGTATTTTGGGCAGTCGCTTTCCCGGTGAATACACCTTTTTAAACCGCGGAGTGGGCGGTAACCGCATTGCGGATATAAAGGAAAGAAATGCACGCGAGGTTATTGCCAAAAAACCTGATTATGTCAGTTTTTTGGCAGGCGTAAACGACGTTTGGTATTACCTTGATAAGCCCGGCGGGTTTAATAAGGCAGAGTATCGCAATTGCCTTGAAGATACAATATCCGAAATGAAAAAAGCGCTGCCGACGCTTAAAATAATAATGCTTGAACCGTTTGTTCTGCCCGGCAGCAATACAGGTGAAGCGGGCAGCGATAAATACCGCAGGTTTCGCGCATACACAGAGCAATGCGCAGAAATAAGCAAGAACACGGCTGAAAAATTCGGCTGCGTATACGTAAAGCTGCAAAAAATGCTTGATAATGCCGCAAATACGGGCGGCAGCGCTTATTGGCTGATGGACGGAATACACCCGACCTCGCCCGCGCATTATCTTATAGCTCTTAAATGGGCAGAGGCGTTTGAAACAAATTTTTTAAAGGACAGGGAGTAATAAAATGATTTTGGCGCATTGTAAAATGAACCTGCAATAGTAAGAAAACAGAAAAAAGTATCCATAGTGACAAACCTGTGGTAGAATT
>URPQ01000016.1 GCA_900549755.1 uncultured Oscillospiraceae bacterium | reverse complement strand
TTCAGAGCGCTAGATTATAATACCACAACCATCCCCCTTTGTCAACACTTTTTTTCATCTTTTTTGAAAGTTTTTTTAAAAACGACAAATTCCACTATATATTGTGTTTCTGCGACCGGGCGGTAAATATTTTTGGGGTATTTATTTCATTATTCCGCGCAGCTTTGCGAGAATTTTTTTCTCGGCGCGCGAAACCTGCACCTGCGTCATCGACATTATTTCGGCGGTTTTGCTTTGGGTAAGCGAATTATAATACCTGTAAATTACAAGCTGTTTTTCCTCGTCGCTTAGTTTTTCAAGTGCGGAATCTATTAAAAGTCTGTCCGAAATTTCATCCTCGGCGCTTATTACGGGCAGCTCGGTTTCGGAAACTCCGTCGTCATCCTCATAGGTTAATGAGACCGTCGGTTGGGAAGCGCATATCGCCTCGGTCACTTCTTCGGGTGCTACGCCGAGCGCCGACGCCAGTTCACCCACGGTGGGCTCGCGGCATAATTTTTGCTCCAGCATTTGCCTTTCGCGCGATATTTTCATTCCGAGTTCTTTTACACTTCTTGAAACCTTGACCGCGCCGCCGTCGCGAAATAGTCTTCGCATTTCACCCATAATTACCGGCACGGCGTAGGTTGAAAAGCAAAGCCCGCGTTCGGTATCAAATGCGTCGGTCGCCTTTATCAGCCCTATGCAGCCCGCCTGATACAGATCGTCGTACTCAATGCCTCGCCCCGCAAAGCGCGCGCAGAGCGAACGCACCAGTCCCAGATTATTCTCTATAAACAGGTCGCGGTCGTTTATTTCTTTAAGCATTTATGCCGTAGCGCCTGCTGATTTTTTTTAGCATTACAATAGTTGTTCCTTTGCCGACCTTTGAGCGAACCTTTACCGAGTCCATAAAACTCTGCATAACGGCGAAGCCCAGCCCCGCGCGCTCGCCGCCTACGGTAGTGTAAAGCGGCTCCATTGCTTTTTCCACATTTTCTATGCCGCAGCCGGTATCACGAATTTTAATTCTTATTATGTTCCCCTCAAGCAGCTCGCCCGTTATGTAAATTTTTCCGATTTTTTCCCTGTACGCGTGAACAATGCAGTTTGTAACAGCCTCACTCACGGCGGTTTTAATATCGTTTATTTCTTCAAGCGTGGGGTCAAGCTGGGCGGCAAATGCCGATATGCACGCCCTCGCAAAGCTCTCATTTGCCGATTTTGCCGACACGTTCATCATAAATTTGTTGTTTACAGTCATTGATATTACCTGCTTTCCAGTCTCGCCAGACGTTCAAGTCCGGCTAATTTCATCACCTTATATATTTGCGGGGGAGTTTCGCTTATAACAAGCTCCGCTCCTGTTTTCGCGAGAAGTCTGTATCTTCCCATAACAAGCCCTATGCCCGAGCTGTCCATAAAGCTGATATTTTTAAAATTCAGCACCAGCCTTGACGGCATATTAAGCTCCACCGCGTTATCTATCGCCTCGCGCATTGCCCGCGCGGTGTGGTGGTCTAGCTCGCCGGACAGATACGCGGTTACCGTTTCGCCGTGTGCTCTTATTTCAACCGACATAAATTCACCCCCCCCGAAAACAAAATAAAAAAGACAAGCCTTACATATATAATAAAGGCTTGTCCTTAAAAAAATTGTCGTAAAGAGTAATCAATTATAAAAATTTTTTAATTTTTCTCTGATTCCGCTTGCGAGATAAAGCGAGCCGAAAACAAAAACCGGGTCGCCGCCCGCCGATGATCGGGATTTTTCTATTGCCGCGCCGTAATTTTCCGCCGTGATACACGGGCAATACTTACTTGCCGCGGCGGCTAATTTTTCGCCCGCTAATGAGCGCGGCATATTTTCCACCGTCACCGCCACAGCCGCGCGGCAATACTGCAAAGTCTTTTTCAAGACTGTTTCGTAATCCTTATCCCGCATCACGCCGATAATCGCCGTTATCCGCCCGCCGTATTTTTTCATAATTTCAGCCAGCGCATCGGCGCCGTCGGGATTATGCGCACCGTCAAGCACGGTAAGCGGATTTCGGCTGATAATTTCAGCCCGCGCGGGGAAAAAGGTTGCGCCGAGCGCTTTTTTCACCGTTTCATACGGAATGTTAAACCCGCTTGCAGAAACCGCCTCTATTGCCGTAAGCGAATTTTCAATCTGATATTCCCCGCAAAGCGACAGCGAGTATTCCTTTTCCTTATATATATATGTAGTGCCGCTGCCGTCGCACTTTAATACTTTAAGGCAGGAAACATCGGGCACGACATAATTTTCGGTATATTTTTTTATAACACTCATTACCGCGCTTTTCTGATTCGCCGAAACGACCGTGGGGAAATTCTTTATTATACCGCACTTTTCCGCCGCTATTTTTTGGGCCGTATCACCCAGAATCGCCGAATGGTCAAGCCCCACTTTAGTAATTATCGCCGCGCGCACCCTTTCAAGAGTGTTGGTGGCGTCCAGTCTGCCGCCGAGACCCGTTTCGGCTATTACAATATCGCACTTTTCATCCGCGAAATATGAAAACGCCGCCGCGGTTATAAATTCAAACTCCGAAAGGGCAATTCCGGTGTTTTTCACCCGTTGTGAATATTTAATTAAATCTTCCTCGGATATAAAATTACCGTTTATCTGTATACGCTCGCGGAAATCTATTATATAAGGAGAAATGTAAAGCCCGGTTTTAAAGCCCGCCGTTTCAAAAATTTTTGCAAGCATAGCAGAAACAGAGCCTTTGCCGTTTGTTCCGGCAATATGCACGGCTTCAAATTTATTTTGCGGGCGCGACAGCGCCGACAAAGCGGCGGTAATTCTTTGGAGCCCTGCGGGTAATTTAAAATTTCCGAGAGAGTGTATGTAATTTAATGTTTCAGTGTAATTCATTTTTTATCTTTCCAATATTTATAATGTATTACCTTTTGTTTTCCGCATACCATAATAACGGACAGCGACGGAAAACATACAAAACAGCGCCTGATATAAAAAAAGCGCTCGGTGCTGATGCAAATGTGAGTAAGCTGTTGTCCTCGGTTTCGGGCAACGGCTTACCGTACTGCACGGACCGATTTTGACGAATGGGGCTGCCGCAAAAACGGCGGCTTCATTACATATATAATAACACCGATTGCCCGCATATACAAGAAAAACCGACGCAAATAAACGTCGGTTTTAAAATTATATTATCCAGCTTCCGTTATCGCCGCCGGGCAGTAAATCGGCAACTGTGTAGGAATCAAAAAAATTATTAAGCGTTTTGTAAAGCTCGCGCCACATTGAAATAGTACGGCAGCGTTCTGCCATTTCACATGGCGGCGCGTCCTCTTTAAGGCAGGCAACCGGCGCTAAATCGCCCTCGGTAACCTCCAAAATTTCACGCACACTGTATTCTTCGGGGGCGTGGCAAAGGCGGTAGCCGCCGCCCTTACCGTGTGCACCCTCAACCAGTCCGTTCTTTGAAAGGCTTGTCATTATGGCCTCAAGGTATTTCTGCGATATATTCTGCCGCTCGGCAATAGCTCTCAACGGAATAAAATCACCCGAGGCGTGCTCTGCCAGATCTACCATTACCCGCAGCGCATATCTGCCCTTTGTTGATACTGTCATGGCTTATTCCGCAAAAAGCGGGGTGGAAAGATATCTGTCCCCGGTATCGGGCAGAAGCACTACTATGGTCTTTCCCTCGTTTTCGGGGCGTTTTGCCAGCTCTATTGCTGCGTGCACTGCTGCTCCCGAGGAAATACCGACAAGCACGCCCTCGTTTTTACCTATTTCTCTGCCGGCAAAAAATGCGTCTTCATTTTCAACGGGAATAATTTCATCGTAAACCGCGGTATCAAGCACTTCCGGCACAAAGCCTGCGCCTATACCCTGTATTTTATGTGCACCCGAGGGCTTACCCGAAAGCACCGCGGAGCTCGCCGGCTCAACCGCAACTACCTTTACCTCCGGCTTTTTGGATTTAAGATACTGCCCAACGCCCGTAACCGTGCCGCCGGTGCCTACGCCCGCCACAAATATATCAACCTCGCCGTCGGTATCACTGTAAATTTCGGGACCCGTGGTTTCAAAATGCGCCTTGGGGTTTGCCTGGTTTACAAACTGCCCGGGAATAAAGCTGCCCGGTATTTCGCGGCTTAACTCCTCCGCCTTTGCAATGGCGCCTTTCATACCTTTAGAGCCGTCGGTCAGCACAAGCTCGGCACCGTAGGCTTTCATAAGCTGGCGGCGCTCAACCGACATAGTTTCCGGCATTACAATTATAATTCTGTACCCGCGAGCGGCAGCAACCGCAGCAAGACCTATGCCTGTATTACCCGAGGTCGGCTCGATTATAACCGAATCGGCTTTCAGCTTTCCGCTCTTTTCGGCTTCGTCAATCATAGCCTTTGCAATTCTGTCCTTAACCGAGCCCGCCGGATTAAAGTATTCAAGCTTTGCGAGTATTTTGGCTTTTAAGCCGCATTTCTTTTCAATATGCGTAAGCTCAAGTAACGGTGTTTTTCCTATAAGCTGATCAGCCGATGTATATATTTTTGACATAGTAATTTCTCCCTTTAATTATAATAAGTTATCGTCTCGGTTTTTACTGTTTTAAATTTTTCAACATCGGCTGCGGCTGCACATTCGCCTATACAGCTTTTCCAAAGATTTCATATCGTTTTACCTACCAATCTGATATGTTGGTAGTATTATAGCACCTATTCCCTACTTTGTCAATAGGTAAAAGGAATTTTTCCAAAAATATTTTACGCGTTTTCAAACATATCCGCAAGCCTTTTTACCGCTGCGTGCAAGTCCTTCATACCGTCCAGTATATTATCGGCATTGAATTTTCTTAAATAATTATCCGCTTCAAGCGTAAACCAGCCCTTATAATCTATATCCTTTAAAGCCTTTATAATTGGCTCATAATCAATCGACATTGAAAAGGGTATTTGGTGGGAGTCGTGCCATTTATCGTTATCGTGAATATGCAACGCCTGCAAGCGGTGCCCCAAAGCGCGCACCATATTTGCCGCTCCCGAGCCCGAGCCGCGCATTTCGGCGTGCCCTATGTCAAGGCAGGCAACCAGAAAATCATCCTTCACCGCATCAATATGCTCCACAAAGCTTTCCGAGGTGGCACAGGCGGCAAATGCCGATTCATCCTTTTCGTTATCCCAGTTCCACATATTTTCGGTTGCTATTTTAACATTATGCTCCTTCGCAAAGGGCAGCAGTTCAAAATACATTTCGGCATTTTCGGCGGCTGATTTATTATTATCCGGGTGAATAACGCATATTTCCCCGCCCGCCTCGGCGGTACATTCTATTGCGCGCTTAAAATAAGAGCGTATTTCGGGGCTGGAGGACGGAAACGGCGCGTGTGACTGATTGCAGACTATTCCGTTATCAAGACCGATTTTTTTAAGCCTTCTTGCAAATGCAAGGTAGTTATTCCCCGCCAGCGGGTGACTGTTTTCAAGTAAAGTGCCCGTCTTCCAATCATATTTGCACATTGCAAACAAAGAAAAATCCCATGCGTCAAAGCCCGCCTTTGCCACATATTCCACCGCTTTTTCTTCGCCCACAATGATTGAAGCTATCTCTATTTGAGTTGATGTTTTCATAAAACGACCCCTTTTATTCTGTTTTTTCTGAGGTCATTATACTCTGTATTTTCCACAATGTCAATTATTAAAATTTACTTCATTTAACTATTGTACCCGCGCGAAAAATAATGTATAATATAGTATATTGTATAATTATTTAGGAAGTGCGCGTTTTTGAACGAAATCGTTTATCTTGATAACAGCTCAACCACCAAGCCCTGCAAACGGGCGATTGACAATATAAATACCGCCCTTTGTGATAATTGGGGCAATCCTTCCTCCCTGCACACATTGGGTATTGAGGCGGAAACCGCTGTAAGCGCAGCGCGGGAGTGCGTTGCCCGTTCTGTCGGCGCGCGGAGTGACGAAATAATATTTACCGGCAGCGGAACGGAAGCGAATAACACCGCCCTGCTCTCCTGCCTTAAAGCGGCAAAGCGCGGCGGCAGGATTATTACCACGGCAATTGAGCACCCTTCGGTTTTGGAGACCTGCAAGCGCCTTACCGCCGCAGGGCTTGAAGTGATTTATTTAAAACCCGCGAATGACGGCAAGGTATTGCCCGATGACCTGAAAAACGCGCTTACCGACAATACGCTGCTTGTAAGTATGATGCTTGTAAACAATGAGACAGGGGCTGTTCAGCCTATAGCAGAGGCGGCAACGCTTACAAAGCGGCTAAGCCCTAAGGCGCTTTTTCATTGCGACGCGGTTCAGGCATACGGCAAGCTGCCCATAAACGTAAAGCAATTGGGCGTAGACCTGCTGACAGCCAGCGGTCATAAAATCCACGGACCCAAGGGCATAGGCTTTCTTTTCAGAAAAAAGGGCGTAAATATTCCGCCATTTATAACAGGCGGCGGGCAGGAAAGCGGTATGCGCTCGGGAACAGAGCCCGTTCCGCTTATAATGGGGCTTAAAGGCGCGGTTGAAGACTTACCGAACTTAAATATGCAGCTTGAAAAGCAAAAGGCGCTGTGGAGCTATGCCAAAGATACGCTGAAAAGCCGCTGCGGGGCGGAAATCAACTCCCCCGACGACGCGCTGCCCTACATACTTAATATATCTCTGCCGGGCTATCGCTCCGAAACTCTTTTGCACTTTTTAGAGGCAAGAAATATTTTTGTTTCAAGCGGCAGCGCCTGCGCAAAGGGTCACGGCAGCTATGTTTTAAAGGAAATGGGGCTTAAACCCGCCTTGACCGACAGCGCGCTTAGAATAAGCTTTTGCAAAAATAACACCGAAAACGATATTGACCTGTTGGCGGACGCCTTGTGTGACGCCGAAAAGGTTTTAAGAAAGGCGAATATATGAAAGAAATAATACTTATTAAAAACGGAGAGCTGGCGCTTAAGGGGCTTAACCGCCGCAATTTTGAAGACGCACTTATAAAAAACATTAAAAGGCGGCTTAAAAGCCTCGGCGAAACCGAGGTGCGCAGCTCGCAGTCTACTATATATATAGAGCCGAAATCGGAAAACTATGATTTTGAGGAGGCTCTCTGCCGCGTCAAGAAGATATTCGGCATTGCCGGGTTCAGCCGCGCCTGCGTTTGCGAGAAAACAACTGAGGATATATTTACGCGCGCACCCGAATATTTAAAGCCGATAATGGAAGGCATTAAAACCTTTAAGGTTGAGGCAAGGCGGGCTGATAAAACATTTCCGCTCACCTCCCCCGAAATTTGCAGGGAATTGGGCGGCGTGCTGCTTGATAATTTCCCGCATTTAACGGTTAACGTGCATAACCCCGACAGAACGGTTTACGTTGAGGTGCGCGATTACGCGGCGTATATAAGATGCGAGCAGATAAAGGGCGCGGGTGGCTTGCCCGTGGGCACGGCAGGCAAGGCCTCCATTCTTATTTCGGGCGGAATTGACAGCCCCGTAGCTGCCTGGACTATGGCAAAGCGCGGCTTACGCCTTGACGCCATACACTTTGCAAGCCCGCCCTACACAAGCCCTCGCGCCGAGCTTAAGGTGCGCACTCTGCTTAAAAAGGTTGCGGCGTATTCGGGAGCAATAAATTTAGCAATAGTACCGTTTACCGAAATACAGGATGAAATAGGTAAAAATTGCCCTGAGGATTATTTCACACTTATAATGCGGCGAATGATGATGCGCATTTCCGAAAAGCTGGCGCGAAATTCGGGCAGTCTTGCACTTATAACGGGGGAAAGCCTCGGTCAGGTTGCAAGCCAGACCCTGCCCGCGCTCGTCACAACCGACAGCGTTACAAATATGCCTGTTCTCCGCCCGCTTATAGGTATGGATAAGGAAGAAATTATAAAAATTTCCCGCGATATTGACGCGTTTGAAACCTCTATTTTACCTTATGAGGATTGCTGCACGGTATTCACCCCCAAGCACCCGAAAACGCGCCCCACCCTTTCAGCCTGCGAAGAAGCGGAAAAGAATTTAGCGGTAGACGAGCTTATAGAAAAGGCCGTAAACGGCACTGAATTTTCGGTGATTGAGTAATGAACGCTGAAATTTACAACACGGCAAAGCAGCTGGTTGGGCTGCTTAAAGAGAAAAAGCTGCTTATGGCCACAGCCGAATCCTGCACGGGCGGACTTGTTTCGTCCTATATAACCGCCGTTCCCGGGTCATCAGCGGTTTTTGAGTTAGGCGTAGCGTCATACTCCTGTCGAATAAAGAATGAGGTTTTAGGCGTAAAAAAGGAAACGCTTGATACATTGGGTGCGGTAAGCTATGACACGGCTCGGCAAATGGCGGAATGTATACGTGAAAAAGCCGCGGCAGACATAGGCATTTCGGTAACGGGGGTTGCCGGACCCGACGGCTCAGAGGGGCATATGCCCGGGCTGGTTTTCATAGCGGCGGCTTATAAAGGCGGGGTCACGGTGAAAGAGCTTAATATAACCCCCATAAGCCGCGAATATGTGAGAGAGCAGGCAGCAGAACAGCTTTTAAAGCTGGCATTTAATACAGTCAGGGAAGTATTTTAATGAAACACACACACGCAAAAGAAAGAAAAACGGTAAAGGATTTTTTCCGTAGGCTTTACTTATCCTACATACCGAACGGGAAGGACAACATAAAGCAGATAATAATTAAGGTGTTTTTCCTTATATCGCTTATAACCCTTATTGTTTCCGCCTCATACCTTGCGAATTACTTTTTATCTGCAAAAAAGCAGGATAATATAATCAAAAGCAGCCGCAATATATGGCACGGCGCGTCAATAAGCACAAACTCTGCCGAGCGGCTTTCGGTCAACGATTATATGCTGAAAGAAAACAGCGATTTCAAGGGTTGGATAACCGTACCGAATACCCGGGTGGATAACCCGATTTATCAAGCGGCGGATAACAGCTTTTATCTTACCCACAACCAAAAAAAGCAAAAAAGCGCATACGGCGCGCTGTTTTTCGATTGCGATAATAAAATAACAAAAGATGAAACCGATAAAAACCTTGTTATTTACGGTCACCATATGAAAAACGGCAGTATGTTTGCCGACCTTACAAAATACCGCTCATTAAGCTTTTACCGCCAAAACCCGACAATCGAGTTTTCCACGCTCTACAAAAAAAGCATATATAAGGTCTACGCGGTATTTGTACTCAATGCTTCTAAAGCGGACGATAACGGTTATATCTACAATATTTCGCGCCGTAACTTTATAAACGATGAGGATTTTGAAAGCTGGTCGGGCGAGGCATATGAGCGCAGCCTTATAAACACGGGTGTTGACGTTACAAAAGAAGATAACATTATAACCCTTGTAACCTGTGTTTACGATTTTGACGACGCGCGCCTTGTAGTTATGGCGCGCGAGACCCGCGAGGGAGAGGATGAGACGGTTGACACCTCGCTTTCCAGAGCCAATCCGTCGCCGAGATACCCGAAACGCTGGTATGACGACCGCGGAGCAGCGTACCCCTTTAACTGATATAATAAAGTCATTATCACGGCGCCGCCGCCGCGATAACAGGCTATAAAAAAATTCGGCGGCAGAATGGGGAATAATATGTTTCAGAACATAAAGGTTGACATTATCTATTACAAAACAGCTACCGATTTTGAAATGGAATTTAATCTTTGCGGCTGCTGCCGTATGCGACTGCTTACCGATAAAGCGCCCGACAGAAAATCAATGGTGCATAATCTCGCGCGCGCCGTTTCAAGGAGCAGGGTTATAATAATTGTCGGCAGTCTTTTCGGGGATGAGGGGGTTTTAAGCACCGTTGCAGGTGCAATCGGCAAGCCGCTCTCCCCCATAGATAATAAGCTTTACGGCATTTCCGAGGGCGGCGAAATATCGATAATAAGCGGTGCAACGCCGCTTGTAACGCCCGACGGATATTTCGGTGGCTGCATTATTGAAAGCGGACCGCAATCTATGATACTTTTGTCTGACAGCAAGAGTGTGCGCAAAACAATTATGAGCACGCTTATTCACCCGTATATTGAGGAGCTTTGCGCAACCGAGCTTAAAGCCAAGGCGGAAAACACCGTGCAAAAGCCGCAGCCGGCAGAGCCTGTAACGCCGCCCGTGCCGGAAATTCCCGCAGTGCCGCCCACACCGGCGGAGCCTGATATTTTGCCCGCCGCAGAGGAAATTACCGACCTGTTTTCGTCCTCTGAAAGCGCGGGAGAAACCGAACCCGAGGAGGCAGAGCCTGAAAGTGTGCAGCCCGAGGATATAAGTATATCCGATGATGAGGACGAGGAGGATGTTACCGTTGAACAGGCGCAGCCGATACCCGAGCCTGTCGCTCCGGCAGCACCGCAGCCGCCTACCGAAGCAGAGGAAAAGCCGCTAAGCTCGTTCACCACTGCCGAAAAGGACGGCGTACTGCTTGACGGCGGAATGATATTTGAAACCGACGACTACCGCTCAGCCGGAAATGACGCATATATTACCGATGATGAGGAATCGGATTTTTATATTGCTCCCGAAAAGCTGCGCCGCAGCCACACCCGCCGCAATAACGAGCTTTACGCCCCCGACGCGGATGAAATCCGGCATTACCATATTGATGACGGTCAGCCCGAGCTGCCGCGCTCATTTTTCAAGGAAAATCTTGCTTTAATTATTGTGCTAGCCGCTCTGCTTATAATAACTGCCGTGCTTTGCTATTGCATTTTTGTTGTTCCGGCAAAATCCGGCGTTGCCTCAGGCGAATATCTTCGCAATATTTTTGATACGCTGCTCGGGCGGCAATAAATAATTAACTGCTAAAAACGGGATTTGCCCTTTCGGACAAATCCCGTTTTTGAACCGCAATTTTGCAGTTCGTTTATGCAGAAATCAGTTTGTAGCCTTTGCAACCGATTCTTCTCTGAACAGCAGGGATATGCACCATATGCCCGCAAGAGCTATAACGGTGTATATTATACGGCTGATTATGGCGGTTGCTCCGCCGAAAGCCCAAGCTACCAGGTCAAACTCAAAAAGTCCGACAAGTCCCCAGTTCAAAGCACCGATTATTACAAGGATAAGGCAGATTTTATCAAACATAATATCACTCCTTCTGCAATAATAGTTTTTACCGCAGAAAAAGTTTTATTCACTAAAAAATTTTTGTTTGAAATTAAAAACGAAATAACAATATTAAAGAATTTATTTCAGACATATGTTGCAGTGATGAATGACAAAATATATAATAATGTCTACTGAATAATTGCATTAGCAAATGCAATTATATAAAATCGAGTTAAAATCTCGATTTTATGGGTCAAAACCTTTGTTTTGACCGTCAGTATCCATTGATTGTCGCCTGATTTTAAAAAGAATCAAAATGTGATTCTTTTTAAAGTGCAAGGTTTTTTCGCAAAATTGCGCAAAAACCTTGCACCTGAACAATTCAAAAGTTTACACCAACATGCTTGGTTAAGGTACTTTTGAATTGTTCAGCAGGCATTATAATAAAAAAGGGTTTAAAAATTATAGAAAAATTCTTATATTTTCCCTGTTGAGCCGAATCCGCCCGCTCCGCGCACCGTATCGGAAAGCTCGTCTGTTTCAGTAAATTCAACCCTTAAAAACGGGGTTATAACAAGCTGCGCTATTCTTTCGCCGTCGGCAATTTCCTGGGTCTGCCCTGAGTGATTATGGAGCGATACCATAATTTCGCCGCGGTAGTCGCTGTCGATAACGCCAACTTTATTTGCGGGCGCCAAGCCGCGCTTTGTGGCTATGCCGCTGCGGGCATATATAAGACCCGCGTAGCCCTCGGGAATTTCAACCGCAAACCCGGTGTGAATCATTACCGTTTCACCCGGCGCAATGCTTACGGTCTCGCCGTGGGTCAGTGCGTAAATATCCGCTCCCGCGGCTGAAAGCGAGCCATAGGTGGGGGCATGCGCGTTTTTATCGAGTTTTTTAAAATTTACTTTCATTTTTATCATTCCTCGTATTTTTATTTATTCGTAAATATTCCCGCTGCCGACCGCTCTTTCCCAAACGCCGTCAAGCCAAACTATTTCGTCTTTTTCAAGTGTTTTTTTAACGTCTATTATGCGCTGATTCGAAGAACCGCGGAATATAAGCGCGGGGCTTTTCTTTTCTTCTATAAATCTGCCGTCCACCAAAACGTCTATATATTTAAGCATTTTGAGCGATATGCCGTCATTTAATTTTTCAAATTCAAAGCCCGTATAGCACCATATGGTTTTTTCAGGGAATTTTTCTTTTACCTTTTTCAAAAATTCAGCAAGCACCAATCGGTTTTCCGGCTCAAACGGCTCGCCGCCCAAAAGCGACAACCCGGTTATATAGTCGGCTGAAAGTGCGGTCAGTATTTCCTGCTCGGTACTCTCTGTAAAGGGTTTGCCGTAGGAAAAATCCCACGCCTCTTTATTAAAGCAGTTTTTGCACCTGTGGCGGCAGCCGCTAACAAAAAGAGAAACGCGGACGCCCGGACCGTTTGCAATATCAAATTTTTTAAGCGCCGCGTAATTCATTATAAAACCTCTGTGACAGTATTAAGGGACGGTGCAAAGCACCGCCCTTTTTTAATTTGAATTGAAAATTAAAGATGTAAAACTCTTTCCTTAATTTCCTGTGTTCTGCCTTGATTCCAGAACTGTGTGCCGATATAACCGCAGGTTCTGCGGGCAACGTTCATTTTGTCCTGGTCGGTATTGCCGCAATTCGGGCATTTCCAAACCAGCTTGCCGTCGTCGTTTTCGCTTATTTCAATCTCGCCGTCATACCCGCAAACCTGGCAATAGTCGCTCTTTGTGTTAAGCTCGGCATACATTATATTATCGTAAATAAACTTCATAACCGCGATAACCGCGTCGATATTGTTCTGCATATCCGGCACCTCTACATAAGAGATAGCGCCGCCGGGGGAAAGCGCCTGGAACTTTGCCTCAAGCGCCAGCTTATCAAACGCATCAATATTCTCGGTAACGTGAACGTGGTAGCTGTTTGTTATATAGTTTTTATCGGTAACGCCCTTTATTATGCCGAAACGCTTTTGCAGGCATTTTGCAAACTTATATGTAGTGCTCTCAAGCGGCGTGCCGTAAAGCGAATAGTCAATATTTTCATCGGCTTTCCACTTTGCGGTGTACTCGTTGAGCTTATTCATTACTTCAAGACCGAACTGCTCGCCCTCGGGCTCGGTAAGCTTTTTACCTATCATACTGTAAACACATTCCCACAGCCCCGCATAACCGAGAGACAGCGTGGAATAGCCGCCGTGTAGGTATTTGTCAATAGTCTCGCCCTTTTTAAGGCGCAAAAGCGCGCCGTATTGCCAAAGGATAGGCGCCGCATCCGATACGGTGCCGGTAAGTCTTTCATGGCGCGCCTGCAAAGCCCTGTGGCATAATTGCATACGCTCATCAAATATCTTCCAGAATTTATCCATATCGCCCTGAGCCGAAAGACCTATATCAACCAAATTTACAGTGACAACGCCCTGGTTGAAACGCCCGTAATACTTAGGCTTGCCGTTTTCATCCACATAAGGGGTTAAAAAGCTGCGGCAGCCCATGCAGGTGTAGCAGTGACCCTCGCCGTTTTTATCGATCTTGTTTTTAAGCATAACCTTTTCGGAAATGTAGTCGGGCACCATACGCTTTGCGGTGCACTTTGCCGAAAGCTTTGTTAAGTACCAGTACTCGCCGTCCTCGGTTATGTTGTCATCCTCAAGCACATAAATAAGCTTGGGGAAAGCCGGCGTTATCCACACGCCCTTTTCATTTTTAACACCCTGATAGCGCTGCTTTAAAACTTCTTCTATAATAAGCGCCAAATCGCGTTTTTCCTGCTCGTTTTTTGCCTCGTTCAGGTACATAAATACCGTAACAAACGGTGCCTGACCGTTGGTGGTCATAAGCGTAACCACTTGATACTGTATCATCTGTACACCCTTGCTTACCTCGTTAAGCAGGCGCTTTTCGGTAATTTCGCGCGCCTTTTCTGGGGATATATCCGTTCCCGCCTCGCGGAATTCCTCTAAAACCTCTGAATATATTTTTTTGCGGCTTATATCAACAAAGGGTGCTAGGTGTGCAAGGCTTATGCTCTGCCCGCCGTACTGACAGGAAGCAACCTGCGCTATAATCTGCGTTGCAATATTGCAGGCGGTGGAAAAGCTGTGCGGCTTTTCAATTAAGGTGCCGCTTATAACAGTGCCGTTTTGCAGCATATCCTCAAGGTTTACAAGGTCGCAGTTGTGCATATGCTGGGCAAAATAGTCCGCATCGTGAAAATGAATTATTCCCTGCTCGTGCGCCTCTACTATATCGTTATCAAGCAAAAGCCTTTTGGTAATATCCTTGCTCACTTCTCCCGCCATATAGTCGCGCTGAACGCTGTTTACGGTCGGGTTCTTATTGGAATTTTCCTGCTTTACTTCCTCATTGTTACATTCAATAAGGCTTAAAATCTGCTCGTCGGTAGTATTCGCCTTTCTTACAAGCGCACGTTGATAACGGTAGGTTATGTATCTGCGTGCAACATCAAAGGCGCGCTGGTTCATAATCTGATCCTCTACCATATCCTGTATTTCTTCAACGCTTAAAGAACGGTTGACATTGGTTGCGGCGCTTTCAACGTCTTCGGCTATGCGCTTTATCTGAATATCCGACATACGCTCGCTCGGAACTACGCTTTCATTAGCTTTTTTTACCGCAATTTCAATCTTTTTGGGGTCAAAATCGACTTCCGCTCCGCTTCTTTTAATGATTTTCATTCAAACATCCCCTTGTAGCCGCAAACTGAAAAAGCGACTTCTATATACTATATCTTGTTAGTGCATAGACTATTATACCACAAATCACAGAAAATGCAATAGTCATTTTCAATAATCTTTATATATTTGTTTTGAATCCTTCGCCGAGGACCTCGCCCGCCTCACCTACTATTATAAAGGCGTTTTTATCGCAGCTTGTGGCAAGGCGGCAAACCGCCGCCACCTCGTGCCGCCGCACGGTGCACATAAGCATCTGCCTTTTTGTGCCGGTGTACGCGCCGGTTACGTCAAGCAGTGTCACTCCGCGGTTGATAAGCGACATAATACTGTCGGAAAGTTCCTTTGCGTTATCGGTTATAACATAAATAATTTTGCCGCGGTCTGCGCCATAGAGTATCAAATCCATAACGCGGGACGAGGCGTAAATGGCAATTACCGCATAAAGCGCGCTTTCCATATTTTTATAAACCAGTGCCGAAAGCCCCACCACCGCCGCGTCTGCCGCGAGCATAAGCCTGCCTACGGTAAGGTGCGGGAATTTGCGGTTTATAAGCTTTGCTATTATATCGGTGCCGCCCGTTGTAGCACCTCTCAGCATAAAAAGACTGATACCCAGCCCCATAAGCAACCCGCCGAAAAGCGCCGCTAAAATAGGGTCTATTTTCATTTTGGGCATAAAAAGCCCCGAAATATCAAGAGTCAGCGACATTACCGCCGTTGCAACAGCGGTTTTTGCAATAAAAATACCGCCGAATTTAATAAACCCCGCCGCAAGAAGCGGAATATTAAGAATAAACACCACCGTACCTATAGGCAGCGAAAATAGATAATTCAAAATTGTTGCAATACCCGTAAGCCCGCCGGGGGATATTTCGTTCTCGGTTAAAAAAAGCAAAACCGCCACGGAATATATCATACCGCCGGCAATGTAAAAGAGAAGATCAACCAAAAAGGAGAAAAGCTGTTTTCTTTTCATACATAATCCCTCCGAAAATAAAAGCTTTCAAATATTTTTCCCGCTTTTGCGAAAATATATTTCACTTAATTTCTTATATTACATATTATGATATTGAAGATAACGTGTTGCCCCGGCGATACGACTTCAATTATTCTACAGGAGGCAATTTTTATGGCAGATTTAAAAAACGGCTGCCCGCCCGAAAACGGTACGTTTAAGGAAGCCGTATGCGTAGACGCCGGCAGAGTGTACGATTCCTGCTGCGACCGCGATTGTCTGGAGGATCTTCGCTGTTTCTTCTTACCCGAGGATCAGGGGCTTATAAGCAACGCGATAAGCGTGAGATTACGCTCGGCAGAGGTACTTAATGTTTTCATTGACGTTGAGCCGGTAAACTTCAACAAGGGCTTTTATTCCTGCGATCTTACTTTCTTCTTCCTGCTTGACTTCGACGTTTACACCGCTCCCCATTCCTGCCCTCAGTGTATAAAGGGTATATCCTCTTACTCTAAAAAGGTTATACTTTTCGGCAGCGACGGCAACGTAAAGGTATTTTCAAGCCGCGACCGCGAGGACGGCGACTGCGACACAAGCTCGCGCAGAAGCACAAATATGCCGAAATGCGTTGTTCAGGCAGTTGACCCGATTCCGCTTTCGGCGAGAATTTGCGAAATTCACGATTGCTACGAGAATGTTCGCTGTATTCCGAAATGTATATGTGACTGCATAGGCGGCAACGTTGTTACCGACCTGCAAAACGGCACTCCGACGGTTTACGTCACCCTGGGGCTTTTCACCATAGTTCAGCTTATAAGAAACGTTCAGATGCTGATACCCGTGTATGATTTCTGCATACCCGAAAAGCAGTGTGATGACTCAACCGACCAGCCCTGCGATACTTTCAGAAAAATTAAATTCCCGACCGACGATTTCTTCCCGCCGCGCCCGTGCGACGCCGATACCGACTGCTGCGGCTGCCAAAGAGCCGAGCAGTAATAACCGATGAAATTACTGTGCAAGCGCATATAGTATATGTCTAAAAATATGCAAAATTTGCAGGAAATAAAGATTTGCGCAGTAAGGGTGTCCATTGGGAAATTTGTCCCTTTGGCTGTTTAGGAGGGTTCGGGAACCCAATCTGAAGGGTTCCCGACGGTTCTTTCCCCCATTTCTGACCGGACAGAAATGGGGGGAAAAGCGCGGCATAAGCGCATAAAATGTCATTTAAAATATTGAGTGAATAACTGACTAATTTTTTAAAATAGGCGATATATCAAGCTTATCAAAGCCTTTAAAGAAATCCACTATTCCCGCTATATCCTTTTTAATACCGCCGGGAACTCGGCTTTCAAAGTTTATGGGCATAACCGGGTCGTGAACGCTCAGCCTAAGCAGGAAAAATCCGTTTTCGGTGGATATTCTCACGCCCTCGCGGTCATCATCGGCAGTTTTGTAATCGGGTCTTGTTTCTGCGTATTCGCGCAGTTTTTTTATAACCGTTTCGCCGTATTCTCTGAAATTCTCCGCCGTTATATTAAAGCGGAACTCGGCTTCCTCGGCGGGCATTTTAAGCGGAGCGAGAATTTTTTCAATATCGCGCCCGCGCGCTAATTCTATTACTATTTTAGTCACTAAATACGCGCCGTCATCAAGGAAATAGTTTTCCCTTAAAGCCGCGTGCCCAGAGGTTTCTATGGCAAGCGGGCAGTTTATGCCGTCGTGGCATAATTCAATCGCCTTGTTTATAACGTTTTTATAGCCGCGGCGATAGCGGTAATGCGTGTCGTTAAGGCTATTTTCAAGGTATTCGCGCAGCCCGTCGCTCGTTACGGAATCGGTAACTATGGTAGCGCCGCCCTTTTCGCCCGACACCATATACGCGGCAAGCGCTATAAGGCGGTTGCGGTTGATTTCCTCACCGTCAGCCCCTACGCAGCCCGCGCGATCAACGTCGGTATCAAAAATAATACCGAGGTCGGCGTTATTATTCTTAACCGCCGCGCATATGCTCTTCATAGCGTCCTCGTTTTCGGGGTTGGGTATGTGGTTCGGGAACATTCCGTCAGGCTCTAAAAACTGGCTGCCCGATATATCCGCGCCCAGCTTTTTAAGCACGTCGGTAGCGTAAAATCCGCCCGCGCCGTTGCCCGCGTCCACCACTATTTTATAGCCCGCAAGCGGCTTTTCCTCTTCCGTTTTGCCCACCGCGTCACATATCATTTTGCGCAGTCTCGCGGCGTATTTTACCATATAATTCAGCTTTACGGTAACGCCCGCGCGGTTGCATATAATTTCCTCGCCCTTATCGGCAAGCTTTACAATCTCGGTAATATCGGGCGAATCAAGCCCGCCCGCGGGGGTGAAAAATTTCAGCCCGTTGCGGTCAAACGGGTGATGGCTTGCCGTTATCTGAATTGCGGCGTCGGCTTTTAAATCCACCGTAGTCATAAACATAGCGGGGGTAGAGCAAAGCCCGCAGTCTATTACCGATACGCCCGCATTAATAAGCGCGCTTATAACCTGCTTCGCTATTTTCTCACCGGTTATTCTGGAGTCCCTGCCTACTGATATTGTAAGCTTTGAGGGGTCTTTATCATATTTATTTATGTACCACGAAACAAACGCGGCAGTAATATCGTAAACCGCCCCGTCTGTCAGGTTTACCTCTTTCCCGCCGAGGGGGGATGCTACTCCCCTTATATCCGTACCGCTTTTCAGTGAAATGTAACTCATAATATTAAAACTCCTATCCGAAAAAATATCCGGCTGAAAAATAGCCGATTATAATAAGTATTACGGCGGACGCCGTGTAAAGCATCGCCTTTAAAAACGCGGTTTTTCCGCTGCTTAGCATATTCATCACCCGGTAACAGTGTTCCCGAATACATAAAATTTATTTATCGGAGGCAAACGAATGACGGTATACAGGCTGGCAGGCGATAAAGTAAGAATAGCCCTTTCCGACAGCGAGGTGCTCTCGTTTTTCGGAACATACGAAAAATTTGCCTCTTTGAGCGGCGGCACGCGGCTTGCCGTGAGTCTGCTGCTTAAGGAAAGCCTTGAAAAATACGGCGATATTTTAGGCGACGACCTGCTCGTTGAAATAAAGGCAAGAAAATCCGCCGGATGCGTTATTACCGTATCCCCCGCCGGCGGCAAAGAGCGCGGCAAGGGCTGCGTTATGCTTATTTTCCCCGACAGCGAAAGTATGATAAGCGGCATTAAAAGGCTTTATTTGCGCCGCTTAGCGCGCGGAAAAAGCAGCCTTTACCGCCTTAAAAGCAGCTACCGCCTTGTTATAACCGGGCACAGCCGCGATTTTTATTTTATGAGCGAATTTTGCACCGTAAAAAACGCAGCCGAGCCCGAAATTGCCTATACCGAAGAATATGGCAAACTGCTCTGCAAAGATACCGCCGTTGAGACCGTAGGCAAAGCTTTCTCTAAAGATTTTTAAGGTCGGCTACCGCCTTGCCCATATCATCTGACGAGAATACGCAGCTGCCCGCCACAAGCACCGTAGCGCCCGCGCTTACGGCAAGCGGCGCGGTTTCGTAATTTATGCCGCCGTCAACCTCTAAATCAATGCTTAAGCCCTGCTTTTTGATTTCCTCCCGCAGGGTAGAAAGCTTATAAAGCGCCGAGGGCATAAACTTTTGCCCGCCGAACCCCGGCTCAACCGACATTACAAGCACCATATCGCAAAGCGGCAAAAACTCAAAAATCTCTTCGGGCGCGGTGCCCGGCTTTATTGTAAGACAAGCCTTGCAGCCGCGCTCCCTTATCTCGGTAAGGGTGGCGCGCACATTGCTGCCCGCCTCGTAATGAAAGCCCAGAATATCCGCTGCCTCGGCAAACTGCTTTATGTACCTGTGCGGGCGGTCTATCATAAGGTGCACGTCCAGCGGCAGCGAGGTATGCTTTTTTATCGACTTTATAACCGGCACGCCGAACGAGATGTTCGGAACAAAAATACCGTCCATAACGTCAAGGTGCAGCATATCCGTACCCGCGTCCTCTAACTTTTTAATATCGTCTTTCAGTGTAAGAAAATCCGCCGTTAATACCGACGGTGAAATTTTAACCGACAATTTTTTCACCCCTATACATATATAATATATTTTAACCGCAATACGGCTTATTGTCAATGAAAATGAAAATATAAATGAATTTCCGAAAAAAACAAAGGCTCCCTTCTTTTCGGCTTTGCCGAAACAGAGGGGAGCTGATGCTGTAAATGGCTGTCACGTTAGTGAGTGAGGGGTATTTTTTTAAGTAAAACCGGGGTATGGTGCGCCGGTATTGCCAAATCGGTTATCTCGTTTTTATCTTTTTGAAAAATATTTTTCATTTTCAGTGCCTACAGTAATGCTACTAAGACCTGTACAATAGCGAAATGCATTTTCGTCTATAGTTGTAACACTATCGGGTATAGTTACACTTATAAGACTTGTACAATGGGAAAATACATAATTGTCTATACTTGTAACATCGTTACCAATAGAAACATTTTTTATACTACTGTGATATTGATACCAAGGTGATTGGCGATAATCGCGAGAGCAATCATAATTATACATACTCCCCGTGCCGCTTATTGTAAGCGTTGCGGTCTCGGTATTATAGCTCCAAGTGAGATTATCCCCGCATTGACCGCTTGTTTCCCCGCGGCGAATACGGCGGTAGGAATTATTGACAGAATAAGCGCCGTGCAAATTAAAAACGATAAAAGCTTTTTCATTTTAAAATTTCCCTTCACTTATATTAAAAGGAATACCTTTTGAACTCCTGTTTTTACTTTGTAACAGCCCAAAACGACTGAAAATTTTTTCTTGCACAAGCTTGATTTATGCTTTTAAACTACTTTTTCTTATTGTTCATATATTCAACGTATTCTTCAAGGCACATATTCAGCCTGTTCATTTCCTTGGCGTTGTTTATACCCACAAAGCGGTAGTGCCACGATTCATAGGTTATTCCGGTTATTTCCTGCTTATCCTTAGGGAAACGCAGCACAAAGCCATAATCCGCCGCGTGCTCCTGCATCCAGGTAAACATAGCCGTGCTTTCAAAGCTATCCTCCGCAATGTTGAAATCGGCTGAAAAGCCGGTGTTGTGCTCGCTGGTGCCGGGGCGGGTAACTACGGTTGCCGCCTTTGCTTCTGCCTCCTCGCTTGAAAGCCCCGTTTTAAGCCATTTGTTGGTTTCCTGCGTGAAAAGCATTTTTTGGGTTGCATACGAACGGTAAGGCGAGCGCACATAAAGCCAGTTTTTCGGGTTTGTTTCAGCCGCGCGCTGGGCGTCTATCATCGCCTGCATATACAGCCATACATTTTTATCTATCTGCTTCAGCATACCGTTGATATATTTTGTGGGAATTTCGGTAAGGCTGCCCTCGTAATCGTAATTCTCGGGCAGCGGGTTCTGTGCGTTTACAAGTAAAAGCTGCTCATAGTTTGCGTCCAAGCCGTTAGGCCCTGTTGCAGGGTAGCTCGGCGTTGGGTCTTCGCTCGATACATCGGATACGATTTCGCCCGCTGCGCTGCTGCTCCCTTGCGAAACATCCGAGCCATCAGTCTTTTTTCCGCCGAACGCCGACTTTACAACAAACGCTATAAGCACAGCCAGCGCCAATAAAACGCAAAGGCAAACCGCAATAAAAATTCTGCGCTTTACTATTGCCTTATGTCTTTCTGCTCTTGTCATTTTTAATACTCTCCTTATTCGTCAAGCTTTAATACCGCCATAAACGCCTCTTGCGGAACCTCAACCGAGCCTAAGCGGCGCATACGCTTTTTACCCTCTTTCTGCTTTTCAAGCAGCTTTTTCTTTCGGGTAATATCGCCGCCGTAGCACTTGGCAAGAACGTCCTTTCTCAGCGCCTTAACCGTTTCGCGCGCAATTATCTTGCCCGAGACCGCCACCTGTATGGGCACCTCAAAAAGCTGGCGCGGAATATAATCCTTCAGCTTTTCGGCAATGCGGCGGGCTTTTTTATACGCATTATCGGAATGGACTATAAACGAAAGCGCGTCCACCACGTCGTCCGCAAGCATAACGTCAAGCTTTACAAGCTTTGATTTTTCATAGCCCTTTGCCTCGTAATCGTAGCTTGCGTAGCCCTTTGTGCGGGATTTCAGCGCGTCAAAGAAATCGTAAACAATTTCGCCCATAGGCATTACATAGTGTATATCCACCCTGTCGCCCATATACTTCATATCGGTATACGCCCCGCGGCGCTCCTCGCAAAGCTGCATGATTGCGCCCACATATTCACTCGGGCTGTATATATGCACGTCCGCCACAGGCTCAAGCGCCTCGGCTATAACTGCCGGGTCGGGGTAGTTTGTGGGGTTATCCACCGTTACGGTTTCGCCGTTTGTAAGCAAAAATTTATACTCAACGCTCGGCGCGGTGGTAACAAGGTCAAGGTTATATTCACGCTCAAGCCGCTCCTCAATAATTTCCATATGCAAAAGCCCCAAAAAGCCGCAGCGAAAACCGAAGCCGAGCGCCTTTGAGCTTTCGGGCTCAAAAAGCAGCGACGCATCGTTAAGGCTTAATTTTTCAAGCGCCTCGCGGAGATCCGGGTATTTAGCGCCGTCCGCCGGGTAAATTCCGCAGAAAACTACGGGGTTTACCTTCCGGTAGCCCTCAAGCGGCGTATCCGCCGGGTTTTCGGCAAGTGTCACTGTATCGCCCACGCGCGCCTCGTCCACCGTTTTGATTGACGCGGTAAGATACCCAACCTCGCCCGCCTCAAGCGTATCGCACGGCTCCATATATGTTGCGCGCTTTCTGCCTATTTCAACCGTATCAAAATCGGCGCCGGTCGCCATCATTTTAATTTTATCGCCGGTTTTAAGCCTGCCGCTTATTACCCTGAAATAAACCACAACGCCCTTGTAGGGGTCATAGTAGGAATCGAATACGAGCGCTTTAAGCGGGTCTGACCTGTCGCCTTTGGGAGCCGGAATATCGGTAACAATGCGCTCCAGCACCTCCTCAACGTTAAGCCCCGTTTTGGCGGAGATCATAGGCGCGTCCTCTGCGGGAATACCTATAACGTCCTCAATTTCCTTTTTCACCCGCTCCGGCTCTGCCGAGGGCAGGTCGATTTTGTTTATAACCGGCAAAAGCTCCAGCCCGTGATCCACCGCCAAATAGGTGTTGGCAAGGGTCTGCGCCTCGATTCCCTGCGACGCGTCCACCACAAGCACCGCGCCCTCGCACGCCGCAAGCGAGCGCGAAACCTCATAGTTAAAGTCAACATGCCCGGGGGTGTCAATAAGGTTCAGCTCGTATTCCCTGCCGTCCTTCGCCTTGTAGTAAAGCGTTACCGCGTGGGCTTTTATGGTAATGCCGCGCTCGCGCTCTAAGTCCATACTGTCAAGTATCTGTTCCTCCATATCGCGCTCGGCTACCGATTGCGTAAGCTCCAAAAGTCGGTCAGCAAGGGTCGATTTGCCGTGGTCAATATGCGCCACAATGCAAAAATTTCTTATGTTTTCAAGCGGAAAAGCCACTGTTGTTTCTCCTTATAAAAAATATTCCTTTATATTATAATACATAGAGTGTATTTTTTCAATTATTTTCGCATAAAAAAGAAGACCCGGTTAATCCGAGTCCTCATTTCGATTCGATATTACAGCCTGCAAACATCCTTTCTCGGACGTTTAAACCATTTTCCGTTTGTAAAATCGGGCATTATCTGCGGTGCGCCGCCCTGCTTTATTGACATTTCCGAAAGCACAGCCACCGCCTGCCACGTAGCGGCGTCGTACACGTCAACCGGAATTTCCTCGCCGTTTATAAGCGCGTCGGTAAAGGCTTTGTAGGCAAACCAATCCATTCCGCCGTGACCTGCTTTCAACGTTTCCTCGGTAACGTTTTTCCAAATTTCGGGTAAGTATTCGTTTTCAAATTTAACGGCGCTATTAAGCGCCTTTTCGTAATATTTCACCGGCTCAAACGATTCCTCGTCTCCGTCAAGAAATACCGAGTTTGTATCCTGCATATACATTCCCTTTGTGCCGCGAACCGTAAAATCGCGGCTGTATGAACGCGGCAGGGTCGTATCAAGCCGCAAAAGAATGGTTTCGCCCCGCGCGCAGGTCAAAACAGTGGTAACAATATCACCCTGTGCAAAGCGAGCGGCTTTCATCTCATCGGTCGCGTCATCGCGGGTTTTAATATATTCGCTAAGTCCCGCGCTTTTTGAGGCAAAGGAGGAAACGGTCATTATCCTGTTGCCGCGGTTAATATCAAGCAACTTTGCAATGGGTCCCAGCTCGTGTGTCGGGTAGTTTTCACAGCAGCGGTTAAGGTAGTTATCAAAGCGATAGTGACGGGTAACATGACCGTAGGCTATTTCATTGCGCAAATCGTGCGCATATGCGCCCGCGCAATGCACTATTGTTCCGAAAACGTTTTTTCGCGCCATTGATGTTGCAAGCAGCTCCTCCTTACCCCAGCAGCAGTTTTCAACAAACATATAGGGCGTTCCGGTTTCTTCCCTTGTTCTTACAAGTCTTTGACAGTTTTCCAGTGTGTATTCACACCCAACCTCACTTGCAGCGGCAATGCCCTTTTTCATAGCGTAAACGGCAATTTCCGTATGGGTGCTCCAATCGCTGAATATAAAAACGGCGTCAAGCCCCTTAACCGAAAGTGCCTCCTTATAATCGGTAAAGCCCTCGGGCTCGTTACCGTATTCCTTGATTTTTTGAGCAGCGCGCGCCACCCTGTCCGCATAAATATCACATACTGACACTATTTCAATATCTGTATTCTTCAAAAGCACATCGCGTATCAACCCATAGCCGCGGTTGCCAAGCCCCACAACGCAAGCCTTTATTTTTGCCATATCAAACACTCCTTTTTGAGTATATTACCCCAGACGGAGAAAAAACACAATGTTAAAAAAGAACATAAAGCTGTCTTTTTTTAACATTTACTTTTTTACGTTGCTGTGTTATGCTTTATAAAGAGGTGTTTTATATGTGGAATTTTATCAAAATACCGTCGTATTTCGGAATAACGAATAATATCGGCAACAGCACGGTTTTAGGTGTAGGGTACGATAATTTCACAGTAACCAAGCCGGAAAAGCATTTCAGAATACAGACATTTTTCACATGGCATTTTATTATTTCCGGCAGCGGTACGCTTGAGGTTGAAGAAATGAAATTTGAGCTCAGCAGCGGGGATATGTTTTTTATTCCGCCAAATGTAAAAATGAGGTATTACCCCGATCCTGCCGACCCGTGGGAGTACGTTTGGTTTTCGCTGAACGGTGACGCCGCCGGACACTACGGTGAGTTAGTCGGCTTTTCGGAAAATGTATTCACGCTTAAAAACAGACACCGCAAAATAACCGACGGAATATTAAAGAGCCTGTTTGAGTCACTTATGGAAAAACCGAACGAATACTTCGGCTTGCTTTCGGCATTTTATAAAATAATGGATATATGTGTATCGCAAATTCCGCCCGGCAGCATAAAAAGCATAAAAGAGACTATTGACTACAGCTGTTTTTCACAGATTTTCAGTATAGAAGGGCTTTGCAGAGACGCAGGTATAAGCCACGCACACCTGCTGCGGCTCTTTAAGAGGGAATACGGAACAACCCTTATAAGCTACATAACGGAAAAACGATTAGCCCACGCCTGCGAGCTTTTGGAAACCACAGATCTACCTGTTGCGGAGGTCGCTTTTTCGTGCGGATTTTCGGACGAACTGCATTTTATGAAAATTTTTAAAAGAAAAACCGGCGTTACCGCCTTAAAATACCGAAAAGAAAAATCTATGTATGATAAGACCACATAGAACGACTGCCGTTTAATTTCAATAACCGCCGGGTATAACGCTTGCTTTTCCGTAAATACTAAATGCCGGAGAGTGAGCGCATTTTATGGTAATTCTCTTTGCGGACAAAAAAACCGGCACCGGAAAAGAAATTTCCGAAATTCTGCATTGCAGCGGCATATCCATAATAACAGAATATGAAAAAATAAGCATTAAAGCAAAAAACAGTATTGCCGTTTTTGCCGGCAATACCGAAAATTTACGCGATATAAGCTTATCTGACTGCGCAGTGGGAATATGTGAGGATTCAAACCTTTCGGCGCTTAAAATACTTATGGAAAGCGGTATTCCGGTTATAACCTGCGGAATGAACCCTAAAAACACCGTAACTCTTTCAAGCCTTGCCGCTGCCTCCGCCTTAGTTTCGCTGCAACGTACAGTGACCGATATTTTCGGCAGCGAAGCAGAGCCCGGCGAGTTTAGAATAAAATTAAACCGCGGCTACAGTCCGTTTGCGGTAACTGCATCAGCCGCGGTTTTACTGCTTTCGGGAATACTGCCCGATGAATTTTAAGCGATATTACAGCTTTATTTATATGCCGAGGTAATTCCGAAATATTCCTCCAAGGTCAGCCCGCTCGCATAAATCTTTGCGGCGTTTTCCACTCCCACATATCTGTAATGCCACGGCTCAAACATATAGCCCGTAATCTGCTCCTTGCCCTCAGGATAACGCAAAATAAACCCGTATTTATATGCATTTTCGGCAAGCCAGGAAGCCTCGGGCGTACCCTTAAACCTATCGTCGGCGTAGTTTATATCAAACGCAAGCCCCGTTTGGTGCTCCGAGTGCCCCGGGCGCGCGGAATACCTGTCCGCGTTTTCAGCACCGTCCCGCCTTACATAGCTGTTATAAAGGTTTTTCTGAACAGTGTAGCTCCTAAAGCCTGAGCATACCCACATTTTGAGATTTTTTTCAGTCTTTGCAGCGGCAAACATTTTGTTAAGCGCCGCCTGTGCCTCTGAATTTACACCGGGATTATAGTTGCTCGGCAGTGGATAGGTCTTGTTTACTATAAGTATTCCGTCCCTATAGGTCAGCTCTATTTTTTCGGGCGCCTTTACCGTCACCTTAAATTCCGCTTTAATTTCGGGGTTATCAACCGATGTTACCGTAACTGTGCAGCTGCCCTCTTTTTTTGCGGTTATATTACCGTAATTATTTACGGTTGCAACGGCGGCGTCGCTTGTTTCCCACTTTTCCGCCTTATTGGCAGCGTTTTGCGGCGACATTGTAACTATGGGCATAAACCTTTCGCCCTCGGTAAGCGTTCTTTCATATGCGCTCAGCTTTATACCGCTGACGTGTATAATTTCCGGCTCGCTTGATACTGTAGGTTCGCTCACAGGCTCGCTGTTTATAACAGGCACCGTCTCGCTTGTAAGCTCCCATTCACTTCCGCCGGTTGACGCTATTCTGTCTGTGCTTTCTGTTTTCTTGCAGGCGGCAAACGCAAAGGCAATAGCCACTGCCGCCGTTAATGATAAAATTCTTTTCATAAAAACCACCGTAAATAATCATACCACAAATAAATAAAAAAGCAAAGCTTATTATAACTACCCTACCGTCATACCTTTTGCCCGGTTAAACGGCAGTAACAGGCTGCAGCTGATTTTTAAAATCAGATTTTTCCCCTTTTGGCAAAGAAAAGCACCGAGCCGCCGCTCAATATTATAACAAGGCAGGTTATAACTATAAATATGGGCACATTGTCGCGCGCAGGCTCGCCCTCAAGCTCCGCATAGCTTTCCGCTTTGTTTACGGTAGCCCCGGCGGTATCCTCTTTTTCATAGCTTAGTGTGGCGGAGGTTTTCGGCTCATCTATGTATTTAACCGCCCCCACAGCCATTCCGGCTGAAAGCGGCATTGCGGCAATGCAAAACGCCGCAGCACTTATTAAAAGCTTTTTAAACTTTAAAAAACGGTTTTTCACTTGTATCCCCTCCCCGTTTCATCTGAAATTTTAACACAATAAACTGTCGAAAATACGTCTTTCGCGTGAAATGCTGTTTTTTCGGCGCGAATTGCAATTATTATAATTGAAAAAAGCTGTATATTGTTGTAAAATATAACCGAGGTGAAATTATGCTTAAGGTTGCCGTTTGTGATGACAGTGAAATATTTTCAAAAAACGCCGCCGATTTAATTGCGCGGTGGTCTGATGAAAGCGGAATACCCGCGGAGGTTTCGGTTTTTTCAAATGGGGACGATTTAATTTCGGCAGTAGCCTCAAATGATACCGATATTATTTTTCTCGATATAATTATGCCGCTTTTAAACGGAATGGACACAGCGCGCGAGCTGCGGCAAAAAAACAAAGCCGTAAGAATTATTTTTTTAACCTCCTCCCCCGAATTTGCGCTTGAATCCTATGAGGTTAAGGCGCAGGGATATATTTTAAAGCCCGTTACATACGAAAAAATAAGCGAGGCGCTTGACGAATGTGCCGAGGCGCTCTCAACCGAGCCTGAAAACATAATTTTAAAAACGCAGAACGGCTTCAAAAAAATATATTTTCACGATATTGAGTTTGCCGAGGCACAGAACAAAAAGGTCATATTTCATTTAAAAAGCGGCAAGACCGATGAGGTTTACGAGCCGCTGCACACCTTTGAAAACCGTTTTACCGAGACTGACGGATTTTTCAAATGCCACCGCAGCTATATAGTTTTCCTGCCGAATGTTGACCGATTTTCCGGCACCGAAATTATTACGAAATCGGGCAAGACAGTGCCTATAGCGCGCAGCAGCGCCAAAGCCTTTAAAGAGGCATATTTCAGATTTATGTTTAACGAAGGGTGAAAAATATTGCTTGTTGAAATTCTGAGCTACCTGCACAATGCCACAACGCTGCTTTTCGGGGTTTATATATCCGCGGCGTTTCTGGGTGTTAAAATGAGCCGTAAAAACACGCTTATGCTGCTGCTTTTCACCCTGGTTTCGGGCGCGTTTTATGTGCTGACCTATGTGCTTTTCGGTGAAAAGCTAACAGAACAGCTTTACCCGCTTATAGTGCATTTGCCGCTTGTAATTTTTCTGACCGCGTTTTACGAATATAAATTTTCGCTTTCCTGTCTTTCGGTGCTTACGGCATACCTCTGCTGCCAGGCAAGCAACTGGTTGGGGCTTGCGGCGCTTAATATAACAAATTCTCAGGCGGTTTATTATTCGGTAAGAATTATTGCCACGGTAATTGTGTTTGTTTTGCTTATCCGCTATGTTTCCGCCGCTACCGCCGGACTTTTGAAAAAGCCCACAAAATCAATTCTTATTTTAGGGCTTATGCCGTTTGTGTATTACGTTTTCGATTATGTAACAGGAGTATACACCGCTCTGCTTTACTCGGGAATTGAATCGGTGGTTGAATTTTTAGGCTTTATGATTTGCATTTTTTACATTTTTTTCATATTCCTGTATTTCAGAGAGTACGAGGAGAAAACCGAAGCCGAGCAAAAAAGCCGTATGATGAAGCTGCACCAGCAGCAGGTACAAAAGGAAATTGACACTATGCGCCGCAGCGAGCACACAGTCAGCATTTTGCGGCACGATATGCGGCATTTTCTGCTCACAATTTCCGCCTTTATTGAAAACGGCAATGATAAAAAGGCGCTCGATTACATAAATGACGTTATAAAAATAACGGACAGCACCGTAAACCGCAGGTACTGCCCGAATAATACACTTAATATGATTTTAGCATCATACGAGGAAATAATGACCGAAAATCATATAGATTTCCGTTGTAATATAAATATACCAAAGACTCTCCCCTTTTCGGATGTGGATATAACCTCAATACTTTCAAATGCGCTTGAAAATGCGGTTCACGCGGTTTTAGGGCTGCCGCAGGAAGAGCGTATTATTGAGCTTTCGATAACCGAAAAAAGCGGGAAAATTCTTATATCGCTGTCAAACAGCTATGCCGAAATGCCTGTTTTAGAGGACGGCTACCCAATAGCCGAAAGCCGCGACCACGGCTTTGGCACGCAAAGCATACGCTATACCGCCGAAAAGCTGCACGGCAACTGCCGTTTTTCGCTTACCGACGAGCGCTTTGTATTACAGGTAGTGCTATAAGCCGATTAAGCCGCTTATATTTTTATCAAAAAATTCGCCCAGCGCCCCAAAATCCATTGCGTTTATATAATACGCCTCAAGCTTATCGTGCACAGCCTTAGCTGTGGAAAGTGTCTTTGCCGCCGTTATTAAAAGCTCATTTGCCGCCTTTCGGTTAAATTTCATTCTTTCGCGGCTCAAATGCAGCTGCTTTGTCGCAACAAACCGCCTGGCGTGTATTCTTCTCTCATTGCTTTCAAATTTAATACAGCTGTTCTCGGTTACAACCGCCAGTCCCAATTCGGGAATAATAACGTGGTCGGTTATAAGCGAGGGTAAAAACGGGTTTTTAAGCGTTATAATTTCATAGCCGCTGTTCAGCGCCCTGCTTCTTACCGCGTTTACAATAATATTTGCCGCACTGCCGTATTCATCGCTTATTATTACAAGCCGCTCTGCCTCGCCTGTTACCGTTTCGGGGTATGATACTACACCCACAGGCGTTATTCCGCCCACAAAGCGTACCCATTCCCGCCCTGCGGCGTTTTTCTTTTCGGGCAAAAGCTTTTTGCAAAGCCCCGCGGCAAACTGCTCGGTTTTGGTAATATCCATGCAGGCAAGCGCGGTTTTATAATTATCCGTAAGCAAGGTGCCCGCCGCGCGCAAAAATCTCGCTGCCGACGCGTGCAGCGCTTTGTTTTTCAACGTAAGCCTTATAACCTCGCTTTTATGTTCGACAAAGCTGTCATCAACCCAAAACTCGCCGAAATTCAGAATTTTTTCGCACACACCGGGAAATTTCGGGTCAACCGTATGCGGCGCGGTGCCGTCCATAATAACTATTTTTTTATCGGGTAAAATAACCGCGTCAAGCGAATCGGGGTCGGAGCTGCACGGGCAGCGCAAAGCCCTTTCGCCCTTATTTTCCGCCGCATCTGCAAAGCGCTTCATAAATGACGATTTTCCCGTTCCGGGTCCGCCCTTGATAATATACGCCCGCCACTCGCCGTCGGGCAAATAGGAATTATCAAACTCGGAGTAAAACCCCTCGCAGGAATTTGCAGCCAAAAAGTATTTTATATTGTTTTTCTTCATAAATCACCCTCCAAACATTATATATTATTCCCGAAAAAAGATTTTGACACAATACGGTAAATGTGGTAGAATAAAAAAAGAGTCGGTCAGACGGTTGCGGGCAGAAATGCCCGAGGAAAGTCCGAGCCCCACAGGGCAGAATAGCGGCTAACGGCCGCCGAGGGTGACCTTAGGGAAAGTGCAACAGAGATATACCGCCGCAAAAGGCTTAGAATTTTTTCTTTGACGGTGCCTCAGGTGCCGCCCGTTTGCGGTAAGGGTGGAAAGGCGAGGTAAGAGCTCACCGGTTCCGCGGGAACGCCGGAACCCTGTAAACCCTATTCGGAGCAACGCTGAATGTAACTATACGCTTGCCCGGCGTGTTACGAAAAGCGGCTTGAGCGCAGGGAGCAATCCCGCGTCGAGATAGATAACCGTCCGCGACAGAACTCGGCTTACCGACCGGCTCACCTCTATAAAAAAGCCCCGTATACGGCACTTGCAGCCGTGCGGAGGCAAATAAATCAATATCCCCCGACAGATTGCCAAAAAGTATACAGTCTGTCGGGGGATTATTTTATTTTCTTATTCTGCCGGGTGTTACTCCGCGCTTTTTCTTAAAAACATTGCAAAAATAGTGCTCATCGGTAAAGTTCAGCATATCGGCAATTTGCTTTACCGTAAGTGAGGAATTTTGAAGTAATTTTTCAGCCGTAGCTATTTTTTGCTCAAGAATATAGTTATAAACCGTAGCTCCGTATTCCCGCTTAAAAAGTCTGCCGAGTTGTGAAACTGAAAAGCCGAATTTTTCGGCTACAAGCTCCGCGTTTATTTTTCTGTAAATATTGCCGTCAATAAAGCTTTTAACATTTTCGGCAGTGCCCGTGTGTTTTTTTTCGGAATTTTCGGCTAAGCGCTGTATCATACGGTGATAAATAATTGCGGAATAGCTGTTTATTTCGTTATCGGCAGGGTGCTTTGCAAGATAATCAAACAGCTCGTCAAATAAACCGCCTATATCGGTTTTCGGAAAATGTACCCGCTTGTCAATTCCGTATATCTCCGTAAGCCTTTCGCAAAGCTCGCCTGATACGTTCATCCATTTTTTCTTCCACGGCTCCTTTTTATCGGAATAATAACGGTGCTCAAAACCGGCAGGAAGTATATACACGTCCCCCTTTTCTATACGGTAGCTTTCACCTCCGCATATAACCGTTCCCGCACCCTTTTCAACATACTCTATAACATAAAGCTCAGAACATTCGCGGTATATTTTATAGTCCGCGTCGGGGCAGGTTATTCCGGCAAGAGTAAGTCTG
>URPQ01000015.1 GCA_900549755.1 uncultured Oscillospiraceae bacterium | reverse complement strand
GGGCATTACGGCCCTGACGGTACGATGCAGGATGTGGTCACTTACAGTGCCACGATCAGCGATCCCGTCAAAGCCTATCTTAACCTGAAAGTGTCCTACGGCAGCACCAAGATCGTCAAAACCAGCGAGGACGGCAAGGTTGAGGGCATTTCTTTTACCATTACAGGAAACGGCGTGAATAAAACCGTTCAGACAGGCGAAGGCGGTGTTATTCAGATTGATAATCTCACTCCCGGCGTTTACACCGTGATCGAGCAGGCGTATGACAAATACGAGCCGCAGGAGGTTCGCCGCGTTACCGTTGTCAGCGGTCAGGTCGCTACCGTGAATTTCAGCAATGTTCTGAAGCGCGGCGATCTCACCGTCACCAAAACCTCGGAGGACGGACTAAATGAGGGCGTAAAATTTCATTTGTTCGGCACTTCGCTTTCGGGGCTTGCGGTGGACGAATACGCCGTTACCGACAGCACAGGTAAGGCGCATTTCCGTGATGTTCTGATCGGCACAGGCTACACGCTGGAGGAAGTCGAGACCGCCATCCGCTATGTCGTTCCTGAAAATCAGACGGCGGCGATTGAATGGAACAAGGTAACAAGCAAGAGCTTTACAAACATTTTGAAAAAATGGAATGTCACCGTTACCAAGAGCGACAGCGAAACGGGAACGCCGCAGGGCGACGCTTCTCTCGGCGGCGCGGTTTACGGTATCTACAAAGGCGAACAGCTTATCGACCGTTACACCACCGACGCAAACGGGCAATTCACCACAAAATACTATGTCTGCGGCGATGACTGATCCGTGCGCGAGATCACACCAAGCGAGGGCTATTTGCTGGATGAATCCTCACACCATATCGGCGCGGAGGCCAAAAACTACACCGTGGAATACAATTCCACCGCAAACGATGTGACCGAACAGGTTATTAAGGGCAAAATTGCTTTGATTAAGCATACCGACGACGGCGAAACGCAGCTTGAAACCCCGGAAGTGGGTGCGAAATTTGAGGTATTCTTGAAATCCGCAGGCAGCTATGCCGCTACCAAAGATACCGAGCGCGATATTCTCACCTGCGACGAAAACGGCTTTGCTGAAACAAAAGACCTGCCCTACGGCATTTACACTGTTCATCAGGTCAAAGGCTGGGACGGTCGAGAGCTGCTGCCTGATTTTGATGTGTATATCGCAAAGAATAGGCAAACCTACCGCTACCTTGCTAACAACGTAAACTTTGAATCGTATATCAAGATCGTCAAGGTGGACGCGGAAACAGGTAAAACGATTCCCTATGCAGGCGCAGGCTTTCAGCTTTACCGCCCGGACGGCAGCCTGATTACGCAGTCTTTCACCTATCCGACCCCCGTTACCATCGACACATTCTACACCAACGACGAAGGATATTTGATTACCCCCGAAAAGATTGAGTACGGTTCGGGGTACTCGCTGGTCGAAATATTTGCCCCCTACGGTTACACGCTCAACAGCGATCCCATGTATTTTGATGTTGTGCAGGACGCCTCTACCGACGAGGGCGGCGTTGCCGTGATCGAGGTTGTCAAGCCGAACATGGCGCAGAAAGGCGTTATCAGGATCAGCAAATCCGGAGAGGTCTTTTCCTCCGTCATCGAAGCGGACGGACTGTATCAGCCTGTTTTCTCCGTTCGGGGCTTGCCGGGCGCGGTCTATGAAATCACCGCCGCCGAGGACATCATCACGCCGGATGGCACGCTGCGCACTTCTGCCGGAGAAGTGGTTGATACCGTAACGACCGACGAAACAGGGTTTGCCGAGAGTAAGCCGCTGTATCTTGGAAAATATGAGATCAGGGAAATCACAGCACCCTACGGCATGATTCTGAATCCCGAAATCCGCACCGCAGAGCTTGTGTATGCGGGACAGGAAATCGAGATCACCGAAACCTCTGCCGGCTTCTACAACGAGCGACAGAAAGCCGCTGTTTCTCTTGACAAGATTTTAGAACAGAACAAGCAGTTCGGAATCGGTGCAAACGGTGAAATGTCTGCCGTAACCTTTGGCTTGTTCGCTGCCGAGGATTTGACCGCAGCGGACGGCTCTGTTATTCCTGCAGACGGATTGCTTGAAATCCTTTCCGTTGACGAAAACGGACACGCCGACTGCAAGACTGATTTGCCGCTTGGCAGCTTCTATCTCAAAGAACTTTCCACCGACGAGCATTATATCCTCTCCGACGAAAAGTACACGATTGTCTTTGAGTACGCCGGACAGGAAACCGCCCTTGTGGAAATCAAGGCAAACGACGGCAAGCCCATCGGCAACGACCTGATTTACGGCGAAATCCACGGACTGAAAAAGAACGAGGACGGAAATGCGCTTGGCGGCGCAGTGATCGGTCTGTTTAAGCCTGATACCGAAGAATTTACAACCGATACCGCTATTCTGACTGCCACCTCCGCAGAGGACGGCAGTTTTTCTTTTGCCAATGTGCCTTATGGGAACTGGATCGTCCGTGAGATCGAAGCGCCGACCGGCTTTGTGCTGTCCGAGGGAGCATTTGCTGTAACCGTCAATGAGGACGGCGCAGTAATAGAGGTTGAGATTAAAAATACGCTAATCCGTGGTACGGTGCAAATCACAAAGGTTGATAAGGATTATCCCGACAACAAGCTGATAGGCGCAGAATTTTTTGTTTACCGTGACAGCAACGGGAACAAGGCGCTTGACGCCGACGATGAATTGCTCGGTACGCTCACCGAAACAAGCGTGGGCGTTTATGAAATGTCCGATCTTGTTTACGGCGGATATTTTGTAAAGGAGCAGAAAGCGCCGGAGGGTTTCTATCTCGACGAAAACGCCTATTATTTTGAAATCACCGAAAACGGCAAGACCGTCACCGTGGAAAACGAGGCGGGCAAAGGCTTTGTCAACACGGCAAAGGTGGGATCGCTCAAAATCATCAAGACATCTTCTGACGGAAAGATTGAGGGCTTTTCGTTCCGTGTGACCGGGCCTAATGGGTATTCCGAAGTCTTTACCACCGACAAAAACGGCGAAATTCTCATTGAAAATCTCCGCATTGGCGACTACACCGTAAGCGAGGTATCGGACGGCGCTTCTGTCGCCTATATTCTCCCCGCGGACAAGACGGCGAGCGTGTTTGAGGGCGCTGTTACAAAGGTAGAAATGCACAACGAGCTGCGCGATACCCCGAAAACAGGCGACGACAGCAATCCCGCACTCTGGAAGTGGCTGACCGCTATCGGCATGCTAGGCTTTGCCGCCTGCGGCGGTGGGTATATCGCTTATGCTATGAAGAAGAAAAAGGAGGACGCTGAATAATGGAACTGAAAACAATCGTTGCAATCGGACTGGTCGTGTTCATCGTGGGTGCTTTGATTTTCCTGAAAATCAGAGGCAAGAAGAAATAACGACCGGGGCGGCTGAAATAGGCCGTCCCTTTTACATATCCAAAACAAAAGGAGGTTCTTATTTTATGGTACACTTTTTCGATTCACACATAGCGCAGAAATATGGGGTCAATGCGGCGGTACTGGCGGGTTTCCTTTGGGACTGTGCAGAAGAAAAAAGCACGCAGTCCCCGCAGCTTCACGAGGGCAGGGTTTGGGTTCGCTGCTCGGTGCAGATGATGACGGGGTTCTTTCCGTTCCTCTCCTACGACGAAATCCGCTATGCCTTGAAACGGCTGATAAGGGCGCGTGTTCTCACAAAGGGGCGTTTCAACGAAAGCTGCTTTGACCGCACGAACTGGTACGCCTTTACCGAGTTCGGACAATTTCTTATGACAGAAAGCGAGGGACAGACAAAATGAATCTGAATATCCGTGAAATGCTCCCGAAAGAACGGGACTACGCTTATACGCAGAGCTATCAGCTTATGTCGCAAAGCGGCTGCATTGCCCTTATGCGCGGCGATTTCGGAAACGGCGGCAGAACCTTTTATCCCGACTATGAGGATCAGATCAAGCAATACCGAACCGATGAATTTGCCGCCGAGTTTGATTCCGTCATCAAGGAATTTTACAAGGTGGGTATCTTGGCTGACCGTGATTCTATGCTCGAATACTGCTGCGCCCGTCCCGACGGGCGGTTTATGGGAAATTTCAGCCGCGAATACGGGTATCGGGTTGATACTGACAAATACACCTATCTTCTGCGTTGTATTCCCGCGCCCGGCGACAACAATTTCTATTGCTATGCCTATGTTTCCGACCTGCTGAACAGTCACATGGAAAAAGCAGCGCAAGGGATTCGCTTTATCGACAGCCGCTATAAAGAGCTTTTCCGTCTGCCTGACGGCGGGAATATTATCATTACCCATACGGACGGTGAGAAAATCAAAGCCTACTGCCGCTATATAGACGAAACCCACGCAGAGATCGGAAAGAACACCTATCACATCTGCGAATTTGCCCAGCATATGGAGGATTGTGGGGCAACCTATGCCCCTGCCGAACCGCTTATCCCGGAAATGTGCTATTCCACTTTACCGTCAAGCGGTGAGGTTATCAAGGTGTTTCGCGGAGATCGCAGCTATATCCCACTGAAAATGCCGATAGATTCTGCCACCGCGCGAAAGTATGCGGACGATATGAACCGCAGGCTCGGCGTTTCCAAAGCGCAGGAGGCGGCTATGCTTGCCGGTTCCATGTTCGGTTGGAGCGTACCCGCCGCAGACGCAAAGAATTATGACGAAAACGGCAATCCACGCCGACCGAAATCAAAGGATCGAGGTGACGCAAGATGAAAGACAGCAGGCACATTATTTGGACGGATTATCTTGACTACGACGACTGGAAAGAGGATTTAGAGGCGCAGTACCCCGAACTTTCCGCAAACGAGCGTATGAATTTGATGTATGAAATCAACGGCACTTATTTTCAGGACGAGAAAACGAATCTGGATATTCAGCTTTCCCGTCCGATTCTCGTTGTCGGGGACTTGGGACTTTGGCACGGCCGCCGTATGGGGTACAAAGAAATTGAAAGCGGCAATATCAGCGATTGCCTTTATACGGAACGGGACATTGACAACGCCACTTGGTTTGTGGATAAAAACGGCGATTTCCGCTGCGAGGCGATTCATCACGACGGCACAAACCACTACCTCTACCGCGCCTACAAGGACGGCGTTTCCGAAACGCAAATCGACAATCTGAAAGAAAAGATATACCGCGGTACGGCGACCCGTGCGGACATTACAAGAATAACCCGCAGGCTCGGCGACGAGATTGCCAAAGTACACGGGTTTCCGATCCCCCGTCAAAGGCGTGCCGCTGAACAGGAACGGTAAGGAGGCAAAGCTATGCAGGATTTATCCGCTTCAAGGGACTGCGCTTTTTCAGCCTTTATAACCAATCTCGGCAAATACAACGAGGGATATTTGATAGGCGAATGGGTGAAATTTCCCGTTACCAACGAAGAATTGCAGGCGGTGTTTCAGCGGATCGGCATTAACCGTCGCTATGAAGAATGGTTTATCACCGATTACGAGTGTCCCGATTCCTCTATCTATGACCTACTCGGCGAGTATGAAAGTTTAAGCGAGCTCAATTACCTTGCGGGGCAGATCATGGAGCTTGATGAAAGTGAAGAATTTTGGCAGGCTGTTTTAGATTTGGGCGAGAATACGGGCAGCATAAAAGAGCTAATCAATCTCACCGAAAACATGGATTGCTTTGATTATCTGTCGGGTGTGGAAAGCGATTACGACCTCGGCTATTACTGGATTGAACAAAGCGGCTGCTATGATACGAGCAGGCTGGGCGTACTCTCAAACTATATCGACTATGAGAGTTTCGGCAGGGATATTCGCTTTGATGAAAGCGGCGTATTTGCCGATCACGGCTATGTGCGTTCAAATGGTGGTCGATTTGTTGACATCTACGACGGCAAGGTTGAGAATATCCCCGAAGAATACCGTATCAAAAGTCCAAAGCTATATGAACGCGCCGTTGTCAGGAGAACGGAAAAAGATATGGAGCGATAATTTGCACATTTGATATTGTTTCGGCTGTTGGGTATAGTATAATATATCATGGGAAAAGGAAGTGATTACAAGTGAGCGACAACAGCTCTTATACTGATTTGGCGCAGCGGATCGAAGAATCCTTTGCCGAGATTGAGGACGAGGCGATTTCCGATTTCAGAGAAACGGACGAAGAATACAATGCACTGTATCAGCAAATTTTGAGGCTGAAAGAAAATAATCCGTTTATCCGAAAGGTGATAGACGGCAACGGCGAAATTTCTTTGAGCGCCGAGGAACACGGAGTTTTGACCGAGTATTTTCGTTTGCGGTTCAGGCTCGACGACATGGAGCGCCAACGGCTCTATTTCAGAGGACATACCGACTGCATTTCCTATCTGAAAAAGGTCGGCGCACTGTAAAATGAATATCCGATGAAAGCGGTACAGAGATAACCTGTGCCGTTTTTTACATAGCCGAGAGGTTTTCACTTAGAAAGCCCCTCGGCTATTTCTATTTAGAACGGAGGTGAAAAAGTATGCCATATATCCCGCCGGAGGTGGTGGAGAAAGCCCGTGAAATGGACTTGCTGACCTATCTTAAAAATTATGAGCCGCAGGAGCTTGTTCATTTCGGCGGTAACACCTACTGCACCCGAGAGCATGACAGCTTGAAGATTTCCAACGGAAAATGGTGCTGGTTTTCCCGTGGGATCGGCGGTTATTCGGCGCTGGACTATCTCATCAAGGTCAAAGAGATGCCCTTTACGCAGGCGGTGGAAACGATTATGGGAAATGTCGCGGTGTTGCCGCCGACCTATTCCCCCGCGCCGAGCAAGCCGAAAGAAAAAGTTTTGCTTTTGCCAAAAGCGAACCGCTGCGCCGCCCACGCCGTGGAATATCTGCATGGGCGGGGAATCGACTATGAGTTGATCGACTTCTGTATCAGCACAGGACGGTTGTATGAAAGCTATCCCCATTACAACGCTGTGTTCGTCGGGCAGGATCTGGACGGCAAGCCCCGCTATGCCAATCTGCGCGGTATCGGTACAGACTTTATCGGAGACGCAAACGGCAGCGACAAGCGGTATTCCTTTGGGATTTCCGCAGAAGCACAGAGCGACACGCTGAATCTGTTTGAATCGGCGGTAGATTTGCTGTCCTACGGGACAATGCAAAAGCTGGACGGCAAGGACTGGCGGCGAGAAAACCTGCTCTCCCTTGCAGGCGTGTATAAGCCGAAAGCAAAGATTGAGGAAAGCAGCCTGCCCGCCGCCCTTGTTCAGTATCTTGCGGACTATCCCCATATCCGAAAAGCGGTCTTGCGGCTGGATAACGACTATACGGGACGGATCGCCGCAGACACGATTAAAACGCTGCTGTCCCAAAGATACGCGGTTAAGGTGGCAATTCAACCGCCCCCGCAGGGCAAGGATTACAACGATTGTTTATGTATGCGGCTCGGACTTCCCGTTACCAAGCGAAAAGAAAGGAGCAAAGAACGATGAAATGGGCGATTTAATGAATACGGGCATGAGAATACGGCGTTTCCGTATTTCGTGCGGGTTGACGCAAAAGGCGTTAGGCGTGGCGGTTGGTTTCCCGCAGGAGAACGCCGACATACGAATTGCGCAGTACGAATCCGGCACGAGAACGCCGAAACACGAATTGCTGTGCCGTATGGCGCAGGCGCTTGATATTACTCCCTCGGCGCTTGCCGTCCCTCGTATTAGAAATGCCGAAGAATTGAGCAGCCTGTTATCAGCGCTGGAAGATGAATACGGAACAACATTTTTAAATGAAGAAAGGAAACAAACGATGAAAACCTATGCAGTAACAATTACCGAAACATTGCAAAAGACGGTAGAGATTGAGGCAAATTCCAAAGCGGAAGCCGAAGCAATGGTCGAAGCCCGCTGGAATGACAGCGAATATATCCTCGACGCGGATTCCTTTGTCGGCGTAGATTTCTCCGCAAGGTCAAATGAGCGAAGCCGTGATTATGAACGCTGAAAGGAGATTTCCGCTATGAGTGAGGAAAAGAAAATCAAGGTTGTACTGCTGGAACCGGGTAAACTTGCCCGCACCGCTGAAATCGGCACTTCTATTGAAGATTTGCAAAATGCCGTTGACGGACTGATTGAACCCTTTTACCCCTTTGAGGAACAGGTGTGTATTGTCTGCAACGACGAGGGAAAGATCAACGGTATGCTGCCAAACCGAAGCGTAAAAAACAAGGACGGCGTTATGGTCGATTTCATTTTCGGCCCCGCTTTTATATGTGACTGCCGGGGCGAGAGCTTTGACAGTCTTTCCGATGAACAGATTGCCCGCTATACTAAAATGTTCCGCTATCCCGAACACTTGGCAAGGCTGAACGGAAAGCTCATCGGAATCCCGTTCAATCCGCAGCGTGAGCATGAACGCTGAATTTTTTCAGTCGGTGGCAAAATGTTCGGCCGATGGGACGAACGCCATGCGATGTACCAGCAAGCATCGCCTTTGTGATACCACAAAGGCAAAACCTTGTCAGGGGTAGCCCCTGAAACCCTTAATTTTGCTCGTCCCCGTTACAAACGGAGGGCGATATTTTTATGCGCTGAAAGGAGGCGTATGGTATGAGCGAACTGCTCTTTTTTATCATCGGAACTATGCTCGGCGGCTGTATCGGTATTGTGATTATGTGCCTGTTGCAGATCAACCGCCTGCAAGGAAAGGACGACTACAAATGAATGAACCGATGACATTTCTGGATTTTTTCAGCGGCGTGGGCGGTTTCCGCAAGGGCTTTGAGCTTTGCGGAATGGTTTGTAAAGGCCACTGCGAAATAGATAAATTCGCAGACCGCAGCTACCGCGCCATACACGATATACAGGAGGACGAATGGTATGGAGAAGATATTACCAAAATCGACCCCGCCGATCTGCCGAGGGTCAACCTCTGGGCGGGCGGATTCCCGTGTCAGGACATTTCTGTATCTGGCCGGCAAAGAGGGCTTGCCGGAGAACGAAGCTCTCTCTTTTTTGAAATCATTAGACTGCTCAAAGGCACAAAAACCGAAGATAGACCCGAATGGCTTGTCCTTGAAAATGTTAAAAATCTGCTCTCCGTTAATCGGGGATGGGACTTTGCGGCCGTTCTCAATTCGTTGGCCGAAATCGGCTATCATATCGAGTACGGACTGCTTAATTCACGCTTCCACGGCGTTCCGCAAAACAGGGAACGAATCTACCTTGTCGCTTATCGACATTTTAGAGCCGGAGGTGGACGAAAAATATTTCCTGTCACCGCAGGCGACGGCAAGGCTCTTATACAGTTAATCGGTGGCACACAGGGTAAGCGCGTTTACGACCCTGCAGGAGTAAGCTGCACGCTGATGAGCGAAGGAGGCGGTTTTGCAGGCAGGACGGGAATGTATTTCATCGATCTGTGCAAAGGCAATCCCAAGCTGACGGAACACGCCCGCTGTATCAAAGCAAGGTATGACAGCGGGATCGGCAACCGCAGCGCTGATAATTCGGGCGTGCTTTGTATGAGCGCCGATTGTCCTGACCGCACCGAGAAAACAGCTTTGATTCAGCTAAAACGAGGCGAGGCGAAAATACGGGAACAGGATTACACCAAATGCCTGATCGCAGGCTACAACAAAATTGGGGTAAGCAACCGTGGCGAAAGCTCCGGCGTTTTTTACGGCTGCCGCGCTGTACTCACCCCCGACCGTGAGAATAAGAGACAGAACGGCCGCCGTTTCAAGGAGTGCGGCGAACCCGCCTTTTGCCTGAACACGCAGGACAAACACGGCGTTTACCTCTGCGCCTGCGATTCCTGCGAACACGCTTTACCCGTAAAGCAAGCGGCAAACGCGGATAAAAGCAAATCCGAAAATAAACCGAAAATACCGCTTGGCTGCGGACGAATCCGCAAGCTGACGCCCCGTGAGTGCTGGCGGCTGCAAGGCTTTTCCGATGAAATGTTTGATAAGGCGGCCGCCGTCAATTCCGACGCCCAGCTTTACAAGCAGGCAGGCAACGGCGTGACAATCCCCGTTGTGTACGCTGTCGGCAAACGGATCGTCGAAATTCAAAATGAACTGAACAAGGAGGGCATATGAGAAAACGCAATGTTCACATTCAATTCTGGCTGGATAAAAAGGAAGCCGAGGCGTTTCAAAAAAAAGTCAAACGCAGCGGTCTTTCCCGTGAGGCGTATTTGCGGCACTTGGTAAACGGTCTTGAACCGCAGGACGCTCCGCCGCCCGATTACTACGCTATGATGAGGGAGCTCCACGGGATCGGTAACAATCTCAATCAGATTGCGGTTAAGGCGCACACTCTGAATGTGCTGGATGTGCAGAGGTATGACGAGGCCTGCCGCAAGATCGATACGGCTATTAAGAAAATCACCGAGGCGGTTATCCTGCCCCGCCCGATGAAGTAACACGATGGCTACAACATCTATCTGGCGTGTAAAGGGCTGGCTTGGAAAAGTCGTTATCTATGTGGAGAATCCCGACAAAACGACCAATCCCAAATTTTACACGGAGGAAGATATGACCGAGCGAGACGGACGGGAGCTTTCCGATGTTATCCGATATGCCGTCAATTCAGAAAAAACACAGCAGGCCGAAAACGAGGATTGTACCGTCGTTCACCGCTTTGTATCGGGGATCAACTGCTCTCCCGCTACCGCCCGCGACGAAATGCTTGCGGTAAAAAAGCGGTTCGGCAAGGAGAACGGGACGGTGGCCTACCACGGGTATCAATCCTTTGCTCCCGGCGAGGTCACGCCCGAAACGGCGCACGAGATCGGAATGAAGCTCGCCGCCCGTTTGTGGGGCGACCGTTATCAGGTGATTGTGGCGACCCACCTTGACAAAGAAAATCACCTGCACAATCATTTTGTGCTGAATACGGTGTCCTTTGTAGACGGGATCAAGTATCACCGCACTAAAAAGGATTATCACGATATGCAGACCGTTTCCGACGAGCTTTGCCGTGAGTACCGTCTATCGGTGATTGAAAATCCGCAGTACGGGAAATCCAAGCAGTACGGCGAATGGCGCGCCGAGCAGGAACAGCGCCCCACTTGGCGGGGGCTGATACGCGCCGACATCGACGAAGCAATCCGTCAGTCAATGACCGAACGGCAGTTTTTCGATACACTCCGAAAGAAAGGCTATGAGGTAAAAATCGGCAAGGATATTTCGGTCAGACCGCCGGGCAAAGAGCGTTTTGTAAGACTGATACGGAATTTCGGCGAGGACTATTCGATTGAAAATATCCGCAGACGGATTTTATCGCAGACAAAAGCTGAAAGGAAACCGTCCGCACCGTCCCGAACGGTTTTGCGGGTACGGCTGATCGGCAGCTTTTATAAAACCCGCAAGATTACAGGGTTTCGGGCGCTGTATTTCCACTACTGCTATCTGCTGGGGATCTTCCCGGAAAACAAACCGAAACAAAACAGGCGGCTTCATTTCCTCTTGCGTGAGGACTTGCGAAAGCTGGACACCATCACCGCCGAAACAAGGTTGCTTGTAAAGTATCGCATTGATACCTCCGAGCAGCTTTTTTCATACCGTGACGGTGTGAAAGACAAAATTTCTGCCCTGACCGACGAGCGAAAACAGCTTTACAAATTACAGCGGACAGCGGCGGTCAAAGCAGACCCCGAAAAGGCGGCGGAGATAAAAGAACAAATATCCGCATTGTCAAAGGAACTGGCCGCACTTAGACGGGAGGCGGTTTTATGTGACGGTATAGCCGAACGCTCCGGCGTTATCAAGGAAAAAATCAAAGCTGTCCGCAAGGACAATCAACCTGAAAGAAAGGAGAAAACCGACCATGTACAATTCCGGTGACGCAGCGGAACAGATCGTAAGGATCAGCTTGGAGGGTACGGAAGTCGCCTTAAAGCTGACCGGCTCGGCGGCAAAGAATATCGCCGCCATGATTTACGCTGTGCTGAAAAACAGGGACAAAAACAAGACCAAAGGTCGCCAGCGTTTAACCGCCATGCTCAAAAGTGGAAAGGAACTGAAAGTTTTTACCGTCGGAGAGGAACATTTGAAACAGTTTGCTACCGAGGCGAAACGCTACGGCGTAGTTTACTGCGCTCTGCGGGGCAAAGAAAAATCCGCAGACGGCATGGTGGATATTATGGTGCGTGCCGAGGACGCTTCTAAGATCAACCGCATTGTAGAACGCTTCAAGCTGGCTGCGGTCGATACCGTTTCTATCAAACGGGATATTGAAAAATCCAAAACCGAAAAATCTGCTGCCCCCTCTGTACCCGAACAGGAGAAACCCGACAAAGAAGCGGACGACAGACTGCTTGACGATCTGATGGGTGCGCCCGTGAAAAAGGGCGAGCGCACAGCGGCAAATCCCGAAGCGGAAAAAACCGCGTCTTTTGGGACAGCGGCGGAGAAATCCCATCCGTCCGCGCCTACCTCAAAGAAGCAAAGCAGAACCGCCGAGGGTACTGTTAAACCGCCCGAAGAACGCCCCTCTGTCCGTGAAGAACTGCGGGAAATCAAGGCGAAACAGCAAGAGGCGGCGACCAAAAACGAAGAACCCACCGTTTCCCAAAAGCCAGCAAAGCAGCAGACGACTGCCCACAAGCAGCCGTCCCGAAAAAAGAGCAAAAAAGTAAAGGAGCGATGATTTATGAGCAACAATTTTGACGATATTTTTGAACCCGCCCCGCAAGCCGAGGATTTTGACAAAGAGGCTTGGGCGGCAAAGAAAAAGGCGGAGCGTGACGAGGTGTACGCCCTTGCCGACGCCACCGCCGAGGAAGTCTGCGCAGATGGCGGCAAGTTCCGTGAATATCTGGATGTGCAGGCGAATTTTCGTCACTATTCCGCTACCAACGCCTTGTTGATTCTGGCGGCGAAGCCGGACGCCCGCAGGCTGGGCGACAAGGATTTTTGGCGCGATCAGGGCGTGTATATCAAAAGACAGGAATTTGGCCATCCTATCAAGATCGTAGAATCAAACGGCGAATACACCCGCGACGACGGCAGTATCGGCGTGTCGTATAACATCAAGCATGTGTATGACATTTCACAGACCACCTCCCGCATGAGAGCACAGCCGCCCGTTTCCCACGACGCAAGGGCTTTGCTCGGCGCGCTCATTTACAAAAAGCCCGTGCCGATTCAGTCTGTCGATGAATTGCCTGACGGTTTGGGCGCACTGTACGACCATGAACAGGAGGCAATTTTTGTCTGCCGCGGAATGGAGGCAAACGATCTGTTCTGCGAGGTATCAAAGGCATTGGCACAAGCAGAGCTTGCTCAAACCGGCGAAGAATACGACCCGCAAACTGCGAGCTTTAAGGCGCATTGCGTTTCGTATATTCTCGGCAAAGAGTTCGGCGTTGATGTGAGCGATTACAGTTTTGAGAATCCCGCTGATTTTCTCCGCACCGACGATCCGCAGGAAATCCGCACCGAGCTTTCCGAAATCCGAGATACCGCCTACGACATTTCCGCACGAATGGCAAGAGCGCTGGAAAAAGAAAAATCGCCCCGCCATACGGAACAGGAGCGCTGAATATGGAAAGAACAGAAAAACGAGTGCTGACCCTCGACCGCTACGAACATGGCGTTGTTATCAATGCCCTTAACGAAATGCGAAACGATCTGCTGGAAGAAGAACGCCCCACCGATATTCTTGACGAGGTTCTTTTGAAAGTAATCGACGCGCCTACAAAAAAGGAGAAACGACGCGATGAAGCGCGGGAATAATCCTCTTGTGCTTTGCCTGTTCGGGATTCTCCCCGTGGTGTGGCTGGGACTTTTGATTGCCCCGGCCGCAGGCGGGGGACTGCCCGAAATCCTTGCCCGGTTTCCTGCGGCAATGAACGACCCCTTCAAAATAGAGCTTTGCGGGGACAGTCTGAAAACTGTCCTCGTTTTGCTTTGCGTGTACGGGCTTGCTATCGGCGTATATCTTTCCTCCCGCCGCAACTACCGCAGGGGTGAGGAACACGGCTCGGCAAAATGGGGCAATGCAAGAGCCGTGAACAAAAAATATCAGGCGGCAAACCCGGAGGAAAATAAGATTCTCACACAAAATGTCCGTATGGGATTTGACGGCAAAAAGCACCGCCGTTCTCTGAATACCGTAGTTGTGGGAGGAAGCGGCGCAGGAAAAACAAGGTTCTATGCAAAACCGAACCTATGCCAAGCCGCCAATGCCGCAAGCCACGGAACAAGTTATGTGGTGCTTGATCCGAAAGGCGAAATGCTGCGAGATACGGGCTATCTGCTTGCTCAAAGGGGCTATGATGTGCGGGTGCTGGATTTGCTCAATATGGAGAAAAGCCATTGCTACAATCCGTTTGTCTATTTGCGGGACGACAACGATGTGCAGCGCTTGGTTACAAATCTGTTCAAGAGTACCACGCCGAAAGGCAGTCAATCCAACGATCCCTTTTGGGACACAGCGGCGAGTATGCTTCTGTTGGCGCTTGTGTTCTATCTCAAATATGAGGCGCCGCCCGATGAACAGAATTTTTCAATGGTTATGGAAATGCTGCGCGCCGCAGATGTCAGAGAGGACATAGACGAATACGCTTCACCGCTGGACGAGCTCTTTGAACGGCTGGAAATGCGCGACCCGGAGCATATCGCCGTGAAGTATTACAAGGACTATCATTCCGGTTCGGCAAAGACCTTGAAAAGTATTCAGATCACTTTGGCGGCTCGCTTAGAGAAATTCAATCTGTCCTCTCTTGCGGCGCTGACCGCTGCGGACGAGTTGGATTTGCCCAGCTTAGGCGAAAAGAAAGTGGCGTTGTTCGCGCTGATACCCGATAACGATACCTCGTTCAACTTTCTTGTATCAATCCTATACACGCAGCTATTCCAACAGCTCTTTTACCTTGCCGACCACAAGCACGGCGGCAGTCTGCCCGTTCCCGTCCATTTTCTGATGGACGAGTTCGCCAATGTGAGCTTGCCGGATGATTTCGACAAGATACTGTCCGTTATGCGTTCAAGGCAGGTATTTGTTTCGATTATCCTGCAAAATTTGGCGCAGTTAAAGGCCTTGTTTGAAAAGCAATGGGAATCCATTTTAGGTAATTGCGACGAGTTTCTTTACTTGGGCGGCAACGAACAATCTACGCACAAATATGTATCGGAGCTTCTCGGCAAGGCGACCATCGACACAAACACCTACGGCAGATCGTCGGGGCGTAACGGCAATTACAGTACGAACTATCAGATTTCCGGGCGCGAACTGATGACGCCCGACGAGGTGCGTATGCTGGATAACCGTTACGCTCTTTTATTTATCCGCGGAGAGCCGCCGATTATGGATGAGAAATACAACATCTTAAAACATCCGAATGTATCACTTACCACAGACGGCGGCGCAGCGCCTTATGAACACGGCGGGACGGAACACGCCGTCGCCACACTTTCCCTTGCGGGAATCCCCGCAGAGGACATTCCCGATATGGAAGATACAGAACCCGATTACGAGCTTCTTTCCGATGAGGAAATCGAAGCTCTGTTTTCAATTTAAGGAGGTATTGCAAAAATGAAAAACACCAACAAAAATAAGACCACGAAAAAGCTACCTGTCCCCGGCAAGGTCAAAAAGGGATTCCGCTTGTACTGCGCCGCAGTTTTGGCTCTCGCCTTTACTCTCTGCTGCTCGGTAACGGCCTTTGCCGCAGGCGACCCGATTACCGTTGTAAACAATTTGAGTGATTTTATCTTTGGATTGATACGCGCGGTCGGCCTGATCCTGCTCGGCTGGGGTATCGTGCAGGTGGGGCTGTCTTTTCAGTCCCACGACCCCAGCCAGCGTTCCAACGGATTCCTCACCATTGCGGGCGGCATTATCATTACCTTTGCCAAAGAGATTTTGACGCTGATTACAGGCTGACAGAAAGGAAAACGATATGGAAAAATGCGAGTGCTATATCCACTCTCTGAAACAGGGAGAAACCCATGTTCTCGGTGAGGCGACAATCATTAAGCGCTTGGGCGACAACGACTATCTGGCGGAGTATAACGGCGTGAAGTGTCACGCCATATTCAATCCCTTTGCCGGACGGTACTTTGTGGATGATGTCTACGGCGTTATACGCAATGCGCCCGACAGGGACAGCAGATAACGAAACGATACGGCATACGGGGCAGGCTGCAAAAGGCGGCCTGCCCTTACTATGCCTGAAAGGAGGACGCTGTGAAGAAATACAGCATTATTTATGCAGACCCGCCGTGGCGGTATGAACGAAACGGCGTACAGGGCGCGGCTGAAAAGCACTATCCCACGATGAGCATTGACGAGCTTTGCCGTCTGCCTGTTTCCGAACTCTCCGAAAAGGATTCTATTCTTTTTCTTTGGACGACTTTTCCGCAGCTACGAGAAGCGCTGCGGGTAATTAAGGCGTGGGGATTTGAGTATAAAAGCGTTGCCTTTGTCTGGCTCAAACTCAACAAAAGCGGCAAGGGCTGGTTTTACGGATTAGGCTTCTGGACGAGAGGAAACGCCGAAATCTGTCTGCTTGCTACAAAAGGCCATCCAAAAAGAAAATCAAACCGTGTTCACCAATTCATTATCAGCCCTTTGCGGGGGCACAGTCAGAAGCCCGACGAGGCAAGGGATAAAATTATTGAGCTTGTGGGCGATCTGCCCCGCGTAGAGCTTTTCGCAAGAGAAAAAGCGGACGGCTGGGACGCTTGGGGCAACGAGATTGACTGCGACCTTGAAATCGAGGGCTATTGTGAAAAGACGGGAGGTGATTTTGTTGTCGGATAACTGGGTCGTACAAAATCTTGAAAACGCCCTTGAAACTTGGAATCAGAAACTTGCCGAGATATGGCAGCTTATCACGCAATCACCCACGCAATTTAAGGGCGGCACGATCTGGAATGTGATCGTCAACATTCACGGCGTAGTACAAGCGATAGGGCTTGCCCTACTCGTTCTGTTCTTTGTCGTCGGCGTGATGAAAACCTGCGGATCGTTTGCAGAACTGAAAAAGCCGGAGCACGCATTAAAGGTCTTTATCCGCTTTGCATTGGCAAAGGCGGCCGTCACCTACGGTCTGGAACTGATGATGGCTTTGTTCAATATCGTGCAGGGGCTTATCTCCACCATCATGACCGCCGCGGGATTCGGGACGGCAGGGCGAACGGTTCTGCCCTCTGAAATCGTGACGGCGGTTGAGGACTGCGGATTTTTTGAATCTATCCCATTGTGGGCGGTTACGCTGATCGGCGGTCTGTTCATTACGGTACTGTCTTTCATTATGATAATGACCGTATACGGCAGATTTTTCAAGCTGTATCTTTACACGGCGATTGCGCCGGTTCCTCTCTCCGCTTTTGCGGGCGAACCCTCGCAGAATGTGGGAAAGAGCTTTATCAAATCCTACGCCGCTGTCTGCTTGGAAGGCGCGATTATTGTACTGGCTTGCATTGTTTTTTCCTTATTCGCTTCTGCCCCGCCCGTGGTTGACCCGAACGCCGCGGCGGTTTCTATGGTATGGAGCTATATCGGGGAGCTTGTATTTAATATGTTAGTCCTCGTGGGCGCGGTTAAAATGGCCGACCGTGTTGTGCGTGAAATGATGGGACTGTAATTGCTTTCTGCGGATATTCGCAGGAGGCTATTTTTATATGTAAAGGAGCGATATTCTATGAACTCATACGAAGAAAAGAAACAAAGACGAATCGACTACTACAACGAGAAAGCGGAAAAGTTTGAACAGGAAAGCAGCCGCCTTGCGCACGAATCAAGCAAAATGGTTGAGGCGATCCCTATGGGACAGCCGCTTATGCCCGATCACTATTCCTACAAATCGGATAAGAACTACCGTGATCGCGCTTGGGGCAAAATGGAGAAATCCGTTGAGGCAGGTCAAAAAGCGGACTACTACCGTAGCAAAGCCGAGGCCGCTGAAAACAATTCCGCTATTTCCAGCGACGATCCCGAAGCTGTTACGAAACTGAAAGAAAAATTGCAGCAGCGGCAGGAACAGCAAAGCTATATGAAAAAGGTCAACGCTTACTACCGCAAAAACGGTACGATGAAAGGCTTTGAGGGTATTTCCGACGAAAAAGCGGCGGAAATCGACGAGGCCGTGAAAAGCGATTATTCGTGGATTAACGCCCCCTATGCGCCCTATGAGTTGTCGAACAACAATGCGGAAATTAACCGTCTGAAAAAGCGGATCGAAAGTCTGGAACGCCGGGAGGAAACCGGCTTTGTCGGCTGGCAGTTTGAGGGCGGCGAAGCTGTTGCCAACACGGAGGAAAACCGCTTGCAGCTACTTTTTGATGAAAAGCCCAGCGAAGAACAGCGCAGCAAATTAAAAGGCTGGGGTTTCCGCTGGTCGCCGTCCAATAAGGCGTGGCAGAGGCAGTTAAACAGTAACGCCATCTACGCCGCCGGGCAGATTGATTTTATAAAGCCCCTTGACGGCAGAACGCCCCGTGAATTGCAGCCGAAGCCCAAAGCCAAAGACGAACAGGAACGATAAGGAGGCGATATTTTGGAAGTTAAGATCAACCGTGAAATCCGAAACTATACGGAATCCATGTTTTTCGGACTGTCTATGCGGCAGTTCGTTTTTTCTTTGCTGGCGGTCGTTGTCGCCGTGGGACTGTATTTTCTCTTAAAGCCGTATGTCGGGACGGAAACGGTGTCGTAGATGTGTGTTCTCGGCGCCGCGCCCTTTGCGGCTATGGGATTTATCACCTACCACGGCATGACCGCAGAGAAATTCATCTGGGCGTGGATTCGCTCGGAGTTTTTAGAGCCGAAAGAGATTCGTTTTGAATCCTCGAATTTCTACTATGAAGCGCTCAAAGACAAAATTGATACAGGAGGTAAAGCATGATTAAGACCTTAAAAAACCTGCTGAAACAGGACAAGGAGCGATATTCCGTCCCACGCAAGGTGCAGGATGTTATCCCCATTCAGCGTATCTGGAAAGACGGTATCTTTCAGGTGGGCAGCCGCTTTTCCAAGACCTATAAATTCACCGATATAAACTACCTTGTGGCGAGCCGTGAGGACAAGGAATCTATGTTTCTTGCCTACTCTGAACTGCTCAACAGTCTGGATTCCGGGGCGACTACGAAAATTACAATCAATAACCGTAGGCTGAACAAGGCAAATTTCGAGCAGTCTATTTTAATGCCTATGCGGGGCGATTCCCGCGATGTGTACCGCAGGGAATACAATCAAATGCTGCTTGACAAGGTCACGGGCGCAAACAGCATTATGCAGGAGAAATATATTACGATCTCCGTTGCCAAAAAAGATATTGAGGAAGCCCGCACTTACTTTTCCCGTGTTGGCGCTGATCTGATCTCCCACTTTGCCGCCCTCGGCTCAAAATGCAGCGAACTGGACGCCGGGGAAAAGCTGCGCGTCCTCCACGACTTCTACCGTCAGGGAGAGGAAGCGGCGTTTCATTTCGACCCGCAGGATATGATGAAAAAGGGGCACGATTTCAAAGATTATATCTGCCCCGATTCCATTGAAAAGAATAGCGATTATCTGAAGCTCGGCGAGAAATATTGCCGGGTTCTTTTTCTGAAAGACTACGCCAGCTATATCAAGGACAGCATGGTAACGGAGCTCACCGACTTTAACCGCAATATGATGCTGTCGATTGATGTTGTCCCCGTTCCCACCGACGAGGCGGTGCGGGAGGTGGAAAACCGTCTGCTCGGCGTTGACACGAACATCACCAACTGGCAGCGCAGGCAGAACGCCAACAATAATTTTTCTGCGGTCGTGCCTTATGATATGGAATTGCAAAGAAAAGAAACAAAGGAATTTTTGGACGACCTGACAACGAGGGATCAGCGCATGATGTTTGCGGTGATTACGATGGTAATTACCGCAGACGATAAGAAACAGCTTGACAGCGACACCGAAACGGTGCTGTCCGTTGCAAGAAAGCATATGTGCCAGCTTGCCGTTTTGAAGTTCCAGCAGTTCGACGGCTTGAATACGGTTCTCCCTATCGGTACAAGAAAAATCAATGCGTTTCGTACTCTCACTACCGAAAGCCTTGCGGTGTTTATGCCGTTCAAGGTACAGGAGGTGCAGGACAAGGGCGGTATTTATTTCGGAGAAAACGCCATCTCTCACAATCTCATTATGTGCAACAAAGCAAATCTTCTCAATCAGTCTGCTTTCCTGCTGGGCGTTCCCGGTTCGGGCAAATCCTTTTCCGCAAAAGAGCTTATCGCTTTTCTGATTCTCAACACCGAGGACGATGTGCTGATCTGCGACCCTGAAAACGAGTTCGGCGCACTGGCGGCGGCTTTGGGCGAGGAAACGGCAACCGTTATTCATATGGCGGCAGGCGGCAAGGATCGCTTGAACGTAATGTATATGGTAGACGGCTACGGCGAGAACAATCCCATTGTGGAGAAATCGCAGTTTATCATGTCCCTTGTAGAGCAGATTGATAAAACAGGCGTTGGCCCGCAGCAGAAATCCATTATCGACCGCTGCACCGCCCTTGTGTATCAGGAGGCAGAGGCAAACGGCACGACCGCTACTCTCTGCAACCTGCGAAACAAACTGTTGGAACAGCCCGAAGAAAAAGCAAAGGAAATCGCCCTGTCGCTGGAACTGTTCACCACGGGTTCGCTGGATATTTTCGGACATGAAAGTACCGTCGATCTCGACAACCGCATTGTTGTCTTTGATATTCACAGCTTGGGTGCGCAGTTAAAGCCCACGGGACTTTTGGTTATTACCGATACCATTCTGAATCGCGTTACCCTCAACTGGAAAAAGGGCAAGCGCACCCATATTTTTATCGACGAATTTCATGTGGTCTTTGAGAACGAGCAAAGCGGTATTTTCTTTAACTCCGCATGGAGGCAGTTCAGAAAGAGAAACGGTTATCCCACGGCCATTACGCAGAATGTGGAATATCTGCTCGATTCCGTACAGGCGAGCACCATGCTTTCCAACTCGGAATTTGTGGTTATGCTCAATCAGGCGTATTCCGACCGTGCCAAGCTCTCGAAGCTGCTCAATATCTCCGACGAGCAGATGAGCTATGTTACCAATGCCGACGCAGGCTGCGGACTTATCAAATACGGCTCGGCGCTTGTACCCTTTATCAACCGCTTTCCAAGAGATACAAAATTATATCAGCTTATGACGACGAAACCCGGCGAGGGTGTTTTCGGCGGGAACACATCAAACTGACAGGAGGACAATCGAATATGAAAAGCAAATATCTGATGATCGGGGCGGCATTTTTTTCCGCCCTTTTCCTTTTCTCCGGCGTTATGCTCTGGCGGCAGTATGCAGACGAAAAGCAGAGCGCCGAAGCCTTTGACAAGATCGCCGCGCTTGTGGAGGCCGAAACGCCGTCCGCCGACGAGCCGCAGGAATCTGAACCTCCGCAGCCTGAACAAACCGCTTTTGAAAAGTACGCTGTGGTGTATGAACAGAACAGCGATTTTGTGGGCTGGATTTCGATAGAGAGGACAAACATCGACTATCCCGTTATGCAGACGATTGACAACCCGAACTACTACCTGAAACACAGCTTTGAAAAGCAGTACAGTGATTACGGCGTGCCCTATGTGCAGGAAAACTGCGACCTCGGTTTATCCGACAACTGCGTAATTTACGGCCATCACATGAATAATGGCAGTATGTTTGCCGATCTCTGCAAGTACACGGACGAGGATTTTTACAGAGAACACAAAACAATCCGTTTTGATACGCTGTCCGGCTTTGGCGAATATGAGGTTATCGTAGCTTTCAAAACCGTCGCCTATTCTGAACAAGGTTTTAAGTATTACCACTTTGTCAATGCGGGTAGCGCGGGGGATTTCAACACCTATATCGCCAAATGCAAGGAGCTTGCTTTATACGATACGGGCGTTTCTGCCGAATACGGCGATAAGCTGATTACGCTTTCCACCTGCGAATACAGCCGTCAAAACGGCAGAATGGTCGTTGTTGCAAAACAGGTTATTCCTCCCGCCGTGGAGGTGGACGGCGATGAAACCTAAAAAATATGTTGTTTCGCTTTCTGGCGGCAAGGATTCGACGGCTATGCTTTTGCGGCTATTGGAAGAACAGCGCCCGGTTGATCTGATTATCTTCTGTGATACCGGGCTTGAATTCCCGCAGATGTATGAACACCTGAACCGTTTGGAGGCATATATCGGCAGACCGATTATCCGTCTGAAAGCAGAACACGATTTTGAATACTACTTTTACGATTACACCCCAAAAAGAAAAAATCCTGCTCTTTCAAAATACCGGGGAATGAGTTGGGCAGGCCCCCGCAACCGCTGGTGTACGGGTATTCTCAAAACCCGTGTCATTGACGCTTATCTCCGTGATCTGAAAGAACAGTATGAAATTATGGAGTATGTGGGTATTGCCGCAGACGAAACCCAACGCATAAAAACTGCCTGCTATCCTCTTGTGGAATGGGGTATGTCCGAAAAGGATTGCCTTGATTATTGCTATGCAAGAGGTTTTGATTGGGGCGGTTTATATCGTATTTTCAGCCGTGTTTTCTGTTGGTGCTGTCCGCTCCAAAGTTTAGAAGAACTGCGGAAGCTGTATCGGAATTTCCCGGATTTATGGCGGCAGCTTGAAGAATGGGACAAAACCACTTGTAGGACTTTTATCAAAAATTATTCTGTCTGTCAGCTTGCCGCCCGGTTTGACTTTGAGGCTGAATGGCAGGTCGCAGGCGGCAATATCAGAAGCAGAGCGTTTCACGCTGCTTTACGGAAAGAATTATCCCGGCTCGGATCGGAGGTGACGCTATGCCGGACATCAAAACAAAGAATGTTGTCAAAGGAACAGTAAAAACGATTGATAAATCGGCGGTTGCCGCAGAGCGGATGAAAGATGCCTATATCCGCACAAAGGACAAAGCGGAGCACGGCGTTTATTCTGCAGAGGGTTCAGCCGAAGAATATGCCGCAGACCGTATTTCCGGCTGTGCTGATACCGTCACCCGTGAGGCTGTTCGGCAGTTTGACAAACAAGGCCGCCGTGGGGTTCAATCTACCAAAAACAATATCTCCAAAGCAAAAGAGCATTTTCGGCAGCGGCAGGCTCAAAAATCCATTAAGACGCTGGAGCGTGGCGAAAAAACGATCAAGCAGACGGCAAAATCCACGGGTAAATCTACAATTAAAACGGCAAAGGGTTCAGTTAAGACCGCACAGAAAACGGTTAAGACTGCCGAACAGACCGCCCGAACTGCGATTAAAACGAGTGAACAGGCAGCGAAAGTCGCTCAAAAAACCGCACAGGCTTCGGCTAAAGCGGCAAGGACGGCAGCACTGGCGGCGAAAGCCACCGCCAAAGCGACCGTTGCCACGATAAAGGCGGCAGCCAAAGCCACGGTTGCGGCGGTCAAGGCGATTATAGCCGGAACAAAGGCCTTGATTTCCGCTATCGCCGCCGGCGGTTGGGTTGCCGTTGTGATTATCATTGTGGTATGCCTGATTGCTTTGATTGTCGGCTCGTGTTTCGGTATCTTTTTTTCGGGCGAGGATTCGGGAAGCAGTATGACAATGCAAAGCGTGGTACAGGAAATCAACACCGATTACCAAACGCAGCTTGACACCACCAAAACGAATATCTCCTATGATGTTTTGGAAATGTCCGGCTCCCGTGCCGTCTGGCCGGAGGTTTTGGCTGTTTATGCGGTTAAGACTACTACCGATCCGAATAATCCGCAGGATGTCGCCACTATGGACGCTTCAAAAAAAGCGATTCTAAAAGATATATTTTGGCAGATGAATACCATATCCTCACGAACCGAAACAAAGACCGAGGAAATTATCACCGAAACGGATGACGGTCACGGCAATATTGTTGAAACGAAAACGACGGTCACACGGACTTATCTGTATATATCGGTGGCTCATAAGACCGCCGGAGAAATGGCAGATAAATTCGGATTCAATGCAGATCAGCGCAAGCAGCTTGCGGAACTTCTTGCCGAAGAAAACCGCAGTATGTGGAGCGCGGTTCTTTATGGCATTTACACCGAGGACGGACAAATTGTTTCCGTTGCTCTCTCGCAGATTGGCAATGTGGGCGGTCAGCCGTATTGGAGTTGGTATGGCTTTGACAGCCGTGTGGAATGGTGCGCCTGTTTTGTTTCGTGGGCGGCGAATGAGTGCGGGTATATTGATAGTGGTATTATCCCGAAATTTGCAGGCTGCACAAACGGCGTGCAATGGTTTAAGGATAGAGGTCAATGGATTGACAACAGCGCCACGCCGTCGCCGGGTATGATTATCTTTTTCGATTGGAACAACAAGGGTTCGTCCGGTCCGCAGGACGGGCTATCCGACCATGTAGGAATTGTCGAACGAGTTGAGGACGGAATTATTTATACCATAGAGGGCAATTCCGGGGATTCCTGCCGGAAAAATCATTATGCCGTAGGGCATTATGAATTCCTCGGTTACGGAGTGCCTGCGTATTAAAAAATCAACCGCCTTTTTTGGGGCGGTTGGTACATAATTATCAGGAAACAAAACGCAGACTATATTTCTTAACTTTTATGTGTTAAAATATACGATACGGCAGTAAAGGAACGCTATTGAGGAATTAAAAACAGTGAAAAAATAAATTTTCAATCTACTATCTAAAATGCATCCGAAATTCTTTTTTTCGTGTTATAGATTATTGAGAGAGTGTCTTATAATTTAGGAGGTCGTATGAGTAAAGAAATTGAAAAAATGACCGCCATTTATGAAAAGCATAAAAACACAATGTATGCAGTCGCATTGAAAATATTAAAAAATCCGCAGGACGCAGAGGACGCAGTACATAATACAATCCCCCCGATTATGCGAAATTTAGATGCGATAAAAGATGTTGACAGCAAAGATTGTATATATTATGTGACAATGGCGGTAAAACATATGTCGTTTAATATGATACGGGACAGACATATTCAAACGGTCTCCTTGTCAGACATTGAGTATGAATTTGCAAGTGATGAAAGCATTGCTGAAAGTGTTATTATAGACGAAAGCTGTAAAATCATCTATCAGAATATAAAAAGTATGCCTGCCGAATATCGGGATGTGCTAATCCTCCATTTGTATTACGAATTATCCACATCGCAGATTTCGGATTTTCTGAACAGAAAGCACGGCACCGTAAAATCACAACTCACTCGTGGAAAAAAGCTGCTGAAAGCTCGATTAAAGGAGGATGGATATGAACGATAAAAAAATCAAAGAAGCAATGAAACAGTATATCAAAACACAGGCTGATAATATTTCGTCTGAATCAGAAGAAAAGCACGACCTTACTTCTCTTGACGAAAAGGTTTATGCAACGCTCGGCACAAATCAAAATAAACACAAAACGGCTGCTGTATGGTCTTTTAGAAAGATAAGCGCGTTAGCTGCCACTTTTGTTTTGATTATCAGTTTAAGCATTACTGCTGTATTTGTTCTCAATAAAGAACCGGAACATATAGTTCAAGAAGTGATTTATTCAATCACTATTTCATACGAAAATGAGCAATACGGTTATTTTTCAAATCGCTTGGTTATTGACAAATACGGACTTAACAATATTTCGGACTTAAAACAGAACCCGGATTTATTTACGGGAATTTTAACCGAAACGGACATTATACAGACAGATAGCGTGATCGACAAAGACAGTATCATCGGAGCCAAGATATATCCATATAGTGACGAGGTTATCATTTTGCAGGGCGATGGGCAATTTTACTATTTTGAAAAAATAGTAACTGATTAACAATATGAAATCAGCACCGCAAAGCAGGCAGTTTTCTTTTGAAAAATGCCTGCTTTTTTGCATCCGATATTTCGCCTTTTGTGTTTATATAAGTAAGGCATGAAAGCCTAAAACAAATTATGAAAGGATGCAAAACTTATGAAAAAGACCATTTTTACGCTCTCGCTCTTGCTGATCGCAGCTACCCTTATTTTTACGGGCTGTTCTTCCAAAGGAGATTTTGAGTTGGAGCGCTCCAAAGGAATTAAGGTTACCTACATTGACGAATTTGAAAAAACAACAATCTTGCCCGCCCCATTGACCTCGGAAGAAATCTTTAACAGTTACAGCGATACGATTGTACGAGGTACAATAGAAACAGTACGCAATATTCAAATCGACTACGGCAAAGGTGAAATTGCTCAAAAAGCACTTGCTACCATAAAAATCACAAAGGTTATTTCGGGAAATGCAAAAGCAGACAGCACGGTAACGGTTTTGCTGCCGAAATGTGTGGATAACGCTTCTGCAAATGACTCGTCTGTTGTAATCTCGCATTTGGAGAATGGAACAGAGGGCATTTTCCTTTTGAAAGAAGTAACAGAACAGAGCTGTGCGGAAATCAACGGAAAAACTTTTTACTATGACGATATTTGCGAATATTCTATGTTCGGAGAAGATCATTTTGCTGTTATCTTGTCCGACGGAGCGATTCGTTTCAATGCCGATCTGTTTGACGGTAAAATCACCAGCTTTGCCAATCTTGATGAAGCAGAAGCTAAAATACAGGCAACCATTACAAAGGAATGATTGATATGCCGATACTGAATGTTTGTGATCTATGCAAAATATATCAAGCGGGAGAGGCAGAGGTTAAAGCACTTGACAATGTATCTTTCGCCGTAGAAAAAGGCGAGTTTGTTTCTATCATCGGTCCGTCGGGATCGGGGAAATCGACCTTGTTACATATCCTTGCCGGTATTGACCGCCCCACCTCCGGCAAGGTGTATGTAGATGGTGAGGATATATATGCCAAGAGCGAAAAGGAGCTTGCCTATTATCGCAGACGAAAGGCGGGCTTAATCTATCAGTTTTATAATCTCGTTCCCACTTTGACGGTTGAGGAAAACATAACGCTCCCTTGCCGCCTTGATAAAAAGAAAACCGACAAAGAAACGCTTGACCGATTGCTGGATACGCTTGGAATGAAAGAGCGAAGAAGTCATCTGCCGAGCCAGCTTTCAGGCGGTCAGCAACAACGCTGTGCCATAGGCAGAGTTTTATTTACAAATCCTGCGCTTATGCTTGCCGACGAACCGACAGGAAATCTTGACAGCAAAAGTGCAGCAGAGGTAATGGAGCTTCTGGGGAGTGCAAATAAACAATACGGTCAAACGCTCATTATGATTACGCACAATTTGGAGCTTGCAAAGTTGGCAGACCGTATGCTTATCATCAAGGACGGTAAGCTCTCGGAGGGATAACTATGGGTGTTTGTATTAAACTTGCAACAAGGAGCTTGCGGAAAAATAAAGGGCGAACGCTGATAACACTTATGGGAATTGTATTGTCCGTCCTCATGGTGTGTACGATTTTTACGCTGTTAAATTCTATGCTCGATTCTGCGATAGATTCCATTATCGAAAAGGACGGAAATTGGCATATTGCCGTGTATAACACCACCGCAGAACAAATAGCAGACCTTGAAGCGGCAGAGGGCGTTTTATCCACCCAAATGATCTCCATTGACGAAAATGATGTATTCCGCATTACACTTAAAAATCCCGGCGAGGTGTACGAATTTGCAAGCCGATATTTAAGTGAAACAACAGAATATTCGTATCACACGGAATTGCTTTCCTATCTCGGGATTTCACAAAGCGAGAGTATTAAGAGCCTAATAATGGGGATTGCCGCCGCTTTGCTTCTTATCATCGCTGTGGGTGCAATTTCTTTGATATACAATGCCTTTGCTATATCCGTTTCCGAAAGGACGAAAGAACTCGGACTTTTATCCTCGATTGGTGCAACCCAAAAAGATATTCGCACGATTGTATATTCCGAAGCTCTTTTACTTGGGACGGTTGCGATACCAATCGGTATAGTCCTCGGCCTTTTGACTTCTTGGGCGTTGCTTGATATTTTCGGAGCATATATGGGGAAAGTACTCTATGTGAACATTGGTATGCGGCTGCATATAAACGGATGGCTGCTTATGATGACAGCAATTTTCGGTTATCTGTTGGTGTTACTATCCGCCGGTGTTCCTGCTCGCGCTGCTTCTAAAATTTCGATAATAGGCAATCTGAAAGGTGAAAAAGGCGTGATGAAAGTAAAGTGCAGTAACTTTACTTCTTCTGCTGAAAATTTGCTTGCAAAGCGTACTATAAAACGAGAAAAGAAAGCGTTTCGTGCAATAACATTTTCGCTTGCAATCAGTATCTTTCTTTTTGTGTCTGCAAATGCGTTCAGCCTGTATATGCTCTCATTTGTAGAAGCAGAACGGAAGAACATAGGCTACGATCTGCGTATGAACTATTCTATGGAGTTTGGCACGAAAGAATTTGATGAGCTATACAGCTTTGTAAAATCGCAGGACGGCATTGATGAAGTCGGTTGGTTTGCGGAAAGTCCCTCACATTTCCATAGTGTTTTACTTGATTCGGAATGGATAACTGACAGCTACCGAGGCTCGGATTGGGCTACACTTAAAGAAAGCTCCGAATTATATAAAGCTCCGTTTTATATATTCATTATTTCAAATGAACGCTATTCCGAGTTCCTTTCGCAAAATGGACTTAAAAATGATAATTCCGTTTATGCGAGTGCCTTTTATGATGAAATCGACGAGGATAGTAAAAGCACGAGTTTTCCTATCTTGAAAGACGGAAGCTATCACGCCGATGTGCGTTATATGAGTGAAGCAGCGAGTGAACGGCTCAGCCAAGATATTAACGCAAATCCAAATGACCGCTTTGATTATGAGAATTATTACGATACCTTTTTCAGCGTTAATTTTACGGTTGGCAACTATGACTTTCCGCTTGAATTCAGACCGAATTACGGAGGCATCAGTATTTTGATTCCCGAAAGCCGTATGCCTGAGTTTAATGCAGAAATCACAAGCAAGGAAATAATGATACAATCCCCAAACTATGCGAACATTCAAAAAAACACAACGGATTATTTAACGAGCGTTGGTCTTGCCGAAGATGTGTCAATATTCAGTTCTGCTGAAAGCTATGAATCGCAGAGAAACTTTGCCGCAATGATAAAGCTGTTTTCAACTTCCTTTTTAATTCTCTTGACCGTAATATCCTGTGCAAATGTTTTCAATGTCATAACTACGAGCCTCAATATGCGTAAGCGTGAATTTGCGGTATTGCGTTCGGTAGGAATGACGGTAAATAAGCTGTTTGCTATGCTCTGCATCGAAAACCTGCGGAATGGTTTGCTTGCGATCTTAATCGGCGGCATTTCTTCTTTGCCGTTATGCTATCTGATATATAAAAGCATTGTAGTCGGAGCGGTAATTGATTTTGTATTTCCGCTTGGAGCATTTGTAATATCTTCATTGGCTATGTTCCTTATTATGTTTCTTACATCGCTATATGGATTATGGAAAATCAAAAATGGAGATATTATTGCGGATGTCAGAAATGATTTTGTGTGATGATGTAAAAATGATTGTATGAAAAGGCGGTGGCGCAATGAAAAATGAGCATTGGATTTTATGCCCTGCTTGCGGCAGTAAAACGCGTGACAAAATCAGAGAGGACACGGTATTAAAGAATTTTCCTCTCTACTGTCCAAAATGCAAGCAGGAAAGTTTGATCGAAGTTGAAAATTTGAATATAGTTGTCATCAAAGAGCCGGACGCATAGACGCAGAGCCGATGACCTGTGGGATACCTCGCAGATCATCGGCTCTGTTTTTTGAAAAGCAGCTTTATGATTGTTCTTTTGGTTGACTTTCCAATGTGGCTTTTACGGTTGCTTTGATAATTTCCATTGAACGCTCATTACAGCCGTAAAGCATACGGACAAGATTTTCTATTTCGGAATCTTTGGACGGCTTTTCGGGATAGAAAATCGAATCCGCTGGTATTGCAAGTTCCCGGATGAGTTTATAGAGGACATCAAAACTGGGTTTCTTTCCCTCGTTCTCAATCCGATATAAGTATCGCTCGGTAATATCAACTCTTTCCGCCAGCGTTTCCATTGTAATATCGGCACGCATACGAGCAGTTTTAAGGATTTCTCCAAGCGTTTCAGGTTCTTTATGCACTGTCGGTTCACCTCCACATATAATTGTACCTAATTATGTCATGTTGATAATGGCATGGTAATTCAATTATAAATGAACGGGCAGTTCGTAAATTATTGAACTGAATAGAATAACAGCCCCGACAAATAAAAAAACGAGGTTTTGCCGGGGTGTGTAGTTATGCCTATCCCTCCAATTCAGCGTTTTGGTTTGGAGGTTTTTTATGCGCTGGACTGCCGCCAACGCTTCACTGCTGATTATAAGCAGCGAATATGATTGTATGATTTAGACCGCCTACACCCCGATGGTACACGGTCAAAAAAAGTCTAAATTCTTCATCGGGATATTGTGGCTCGCGCCCTGAACCCACAGACCACCTTTTATCTGACACAGAATACAACGCACTTGTGTTACGGCGATTTTTGCCGTTATGCAGGTGCGTTTTTGTATATAGCAAAGCACCGTTACCACGCTGTCGTTCACCGCCCCGATCAATCTGAATTTCTCAAATTTCAGATTGATCGGAGGAAACGACTATGGACGAGAAGCGTCCAAAACGCAGAAAAGACAAAGACAATCCCTATACACTTTCCAAACGACAGGACAAGCATTATCTTTCCTTTCGGGACGGACAAGGTGTGTTACGGGAATTGCTGATAAACAAAGAATTATTTGAACTTCTGGATTGCTTTGAACTGGACGATCTTTCATTTCTTAATGAAATGGATCGGCATTACGAGCATTCAGAACTTACCGAGGCTACTTTATATGACCGGGCGTTTGTTCTCCCGGAATCGGTTGAGGATGCGGTTCTTCGCAATATGCGGTATGAGGCGTTGCACAACGCTATAAACAAACTGCCCGAAACACAACGGCGCAGGCTCATACTGTATTATTTCAATGGACTTACATACTCCCAAATTGCAGAAATGGAGGGATGCAAATATCAGACGGTGCAGGATTCGATTTATGCCGCTCTGAATAATTTGAAAAAAATTTTGAAATAGTCCCTGTGTTTTAGGCTTTAAGTGAGGAAACAGGTGGAGAGGTACGAAAACTCTCTGCCTGTTTTCCGTTTTGTGCGGTGAATGGGTTTGCTCTTTTACAACTGAATACCCATTCATCAAACACATTCCTATTGCTATTGTGATGAGCATAAGCCACATTAGCGGCTGCGCCACGATTTGCGGAAAACAGAAGCAACGAGATTACACCTATTTTGATTATACGGTCTTTGGCTTTCTGATTTCCGGCAAGGAGCGATAAACAGCCGGCTATAAGTATCGGGAGGCTCCCGGTATGGCGATGATAAGCAATAGGGCTAATGATACTCCTGTTCAGTCACAGTCCGAGCGAGCAGCATTTTTCGTGTGTGAGCCGTCGCAGGCAATGAGAGCAGCCGATAGAGAACCTACCGGGGGTGAGATTCCCGTGGAGCTGGTGAGCCGCCAGCCGTTTGATGACTTCCCATAACGATCCGGGGTGTCGAGGACAAATAGGATTATTTGAAAATAAACGGTCAAGCGGCGGAACGGTTCTATAAAGCAGGGATTTATTTATACCTTTCCGACTTATTCCTGTTCTGCTGCTTGACCTCTTACATAGGCGGGATATACCCGTCTAAATTTATTTGGGAGGTCAAAATCATGAACAAAACATATTTACGGGGCGATATTTTCTATGCTGATCTCGGCAAAGGTGTCGGCTCGGAACAAGAGGGCTATCGCCCGGTCGTTATCATTCAGAACAATGTCGGTAATCGTCACAGCCCTACGGCCATTGTGGCCGCCATATCAAGCCGTACAGACACGAAAAGCAAATTACCCACTCACTATTACATCGGGACGGAATGTGGCCTTGAACAGCCCTCTATCGTTCTTCTGGAACAACTGCGAACCATTGACAAACGCCGATTGAATAATTTTGTCGGCAGACTATCGGCTGGACAGATTACAGAAATGAATCACGCCCTTGCTATCAGCATTGATCTGATAGATAGTATTCCGAAAAAACTCATACTTTGCCTTTGCAACACCTGTGCCGATAAATTCTGCGGTATGGGTGATTATGATTTACGCAAGGATGAATCCCCGCAGGAGAAACACGGCGCTTCTGCCAACTGCAACCGCAGAGAAGGCTTCAAAA
>URPQ01000014.1 GCA_900549755.1 uncultured Oscillospiraceae bacterium | reverse complement strand
GCACCTCACTTTATTTGAGCGGGAATGCCGTTCGCAAAAATCAGAGATTTTTGACTGCACTCTATCCCCGCCAATACCACCCCAGTGCCCTTGAAAAATAGCTTTTTAAGCTATTTTTCGCTTACAAGGTGTTTTTCCGCCGCGCATGTCAGCGGAAAAACGGAGATGCGGCGCGAACGCCGCAAAAATAGATTTTTTGGTTTATCAACAAACTAAAATCCTGTCGAAAGGCAGGATTTTTTAAATATATGTCGGTGAATGGCGGTTCTGAATTATGTATAATTCTCTTGAAAATAAAATATTAAAGGAGTATTATACATATGAGCTTTTTATCCGATTTATTTACTGCGGGGCTGAGGGGCGAAAAAGCGCCGGATGAACCGCGGTGGAAAAAATGGGTGCACCGAAATTTAAGTACAAGCCATTGTGCGGAGTGCCTGAAGTTAGACGGCTGCTGGTTTTTGAATGAGAAAATACCGAGGTGGCCTCATCACAGGTTTTGCCATTGTATTTTAGAGGATGTGCCGTATAATGAAGTATTAACAAAAGCCACTGCGGAAAGTGCTTATGCCAAGTTTGACCCGTATCTATTTGATCCGGAAAACTTTTATAAACATGGAAAAGCAGAAATGTTGGAAAGTTGGGGATATTCTATCACTGATGCTAAGTATTTGAGAGATGAAACTGAAAGGCAAGGCTTACAAAAGTATATAGACGGAGATTACCAAATTGGTTTATTGAACGAACATGGTCAAAGGATAAGTATTCGTGTTGAAGTACCAAGAAAAAATGGAGAAGGAACAGTTTCGTTTATTACGGGTTGGATGGTAAAGCCAAATGGTCATATACATTTAAATACACCATATGGAGGTAAATAGTAATGAAATATCTTGATTGTGTGGAAATAATCGTTGAAAAAGAAAAGTACGCCAAGGAAGGCGTACATAAGGGTATGCAAGGCGTTATTTGGTTAGAAGAAAGCATAAACGGCGAATGGGACGTTTACTTTCCGGGGTACGGCGAAAACCCCGATATTGCCGAAATTTCCGTAAAGGAAAGCGATATGGCGCTGCTGCCAAACGGAATGGACGCGCGCATAAACGAGAGCATAAAAGCTCAATTTGATAAATAAAAATATTATTTCAGCTCAATTATTGCGGCAAGATTTCCGCGCCGCCCGCGAGACGCTCGGTGAGAATGTAATTCGGTGCTGTTGCAGCAGGTGCAAATATCCGAAACGTCAATATTTTCGGGTGCAATGCCCGAATGAAGCAATATAAGCCTATTAGCCGCTGCAAGGTCAAGCATATATTTGCCGTTTTCTTTTTTTATTGCTATATCCGCAATGTCAATATAAGGAATTTCCCTAAAAGCGTTTATAACTATATCGTCTACCTCATAGCAGCACTGACCGATACACGGTCCTATTCCGGCAATTATATTCTCCGGTCGGCAGCCGAATTCCTCAATCATTTTGCGCACCGTTACCGCGCCTATTTGCTTTACCGTACCGCGCCACCCGGAATGTGAGGTTGCAATTACCCGTTTTACAGGGTCGCAGAATAAAAGAGGTGTGCAGTCGGCATACTGCGTTACAAGCGCCACGCCGGGACGGTTGGTTATCAGCCCGTCAACATCGGTAAAGGAATCCTTAAAAATACCGGTGCCGCAGTCACTCTCGGTTACTGTGCGCACGTTGCTTGTATGGGTCTGGCGGCTGAGTACAAGGTCGTTAATATCAATGCCTGCCGCGCCACAGAGTATTGCATAGTTTTTTAGCACGTTTTCACGGCTGTCGCCTCTGTTAAAGCTGAGGTTCATACTGCCGTAATCGCCGCTGCTTACACCGCCTATGCGCGTTGAAAAGATATGCTTTACGGCATTGCAGGCAGTAAGCCGCGGGAATTGAATGTATGTCAGACCGTCTTTAGTTATAATATCGAGAGTTTTGCTCACCATTTAAAAATCAACCTATCTGTTCAAGTAATGTCTGTGAATTGCGTATAAACCCGCTTGCATACTCCGTTCCGATTTTTTTTGCAATAACCTCAAGCGCCTGCTTCATCATAGGGGGGCGTTTATCGGGCGAATGGGCGTCTGTTCCTATAAAGCTTACAAGCTGGTTTTTTATAAGCTTTTCCGCAATTTTTGAGTAGCCCTGAGAAAACAGTGAGGATGCGTTGACCTGGGCTAATATTCCGTTTTCTGAAATAAATTTGAGCAGCTTTTTATACCCGTAAAATTTATAATATCTTTCTAAATGAGCGATTATCGGAGTTATACCGAGGTTGCCGCGCAGCTCGTTTATATCATCGAAAAGCTCGCTGCCGATGCTGTTATCCGAAAGCTCAAGGAGCAGATAATTTGAATTGTTAAGGCAAAAATTAAATACAGAGTCGCTTTTACCTATATATCTGTAATACAGCACCTCGCTGCCTATATATATTCGCGGCATATCAGCGCCTTTAATTGCTTCGGTAAGAATATTATATGCGGCGCTGATTTTTTTTTGATAATTTTCAAGATTTTCTGACATAGCGTAAAAATGCGGTGTTGCTATAACATCGGTAATGCCCTGACTTTTCATCATACGAAGAAGCTCCAGCGATTCTTCGGTGTTTTTTGCCCCGTCGTCAACACCGGGGAGTATATGGGAATGTATATCAAGAAGAATTTGTATCACATCCTGTAAAATATGCGGGAGCCAAAGGTCTCCCGCATTTAAAATCAATAGCTGTATTTCCCGTTGTAGGAGCGGTAATACTTTTTATAATAGCGCTTTGTTCCGTAATCCGACCCGTTGAGTATTAGACCCAAAATGTCAATATCAAGCACCTCGGCGCTTGATAAGGCACGGCGCAGATTTTCGTGCGTGGTTACGCCTGCACGGATTATAAGCACCATACCGTCCGCCTTTTGACCCATAACCAAAGCGTCTGACAAAACGTTTATGGGCGGTGCGTCAAGAATTATGCAATCGTACTTTTCACGGAAAAGCTTTAAAAGCTCATCAAATTCCGGGGTCGAAAACATTTCGGTCGCATTTTGCGGCAAATCGCCTGTGGTTATAATATCAAGTGATGAATTGTAATGCTTTATGGCGTTATCAGGCTCGGCAGTGCCGGCTATAAGCTCCATAAGCCCTACAGAATTATCAAGCTTTAATTTGTGGTGAACACTGGGTCTGTGAGCGTCAGCGTCAATAAGCAAAACCTTTTTGTTAAGCTGAGAAAGCGAAATTGCCGTGTTTATAGAGGTTGTGGACTTACCCTCTGAGGCATTCGGGCTGGAAATAACGATTACCTTTTTTCCGTCCTTTTCAAGCAGGGAAATAAGGTTTGTTCTTATACTTTTATAAGCCTCGGCAACGGCGAACGGAACCTTTTTTTGCGTAGCCGCCTCGTTAGCCGCGGCATTTACAGAAGCATCAGCGGCAACAGTTTTATTTGGCATTGGTTTGTCCGTCCTTCCTGGAATATCCGTATTTATTATAACCGTACTTATGGTAGCCCTTTGATTTTGCGTTTGAGAAGTCCGGTATATTGCCTATAAGCATTATTTTGTAATTGTTTGTAATATCATCCTCATTCTTTATAGTAGTATTTGTAAGGGAGATGATATAAACAACGGCAAAGCTTATAAGTCCGCCCGCAAGCGCCGCGATAATGGTTGTTATAACAGTACGCGGATATGTACGGTCGGCATTTTCGGCATTTGTTGTAATTGCGGCGGTTGAATTGGGAATGAATTTTAAAATATAATCGGGAGCAAGCTCTAAAAATTTATTGGTTAAGGTTTTTGCCTCTTCGGGTGTTGAGGCGGTAAAGCTTATATCAATAAATAAAGTGTCTGTTGTGCGCCTTTTTATTACAACATTATTTTTAAGCTCGGTATACAGATATTTGTTACCCGTATTGTCGGCAAGCTCCTTATAAATATCGTTTGTTTTTAAAATGTCGGTTATTGTGTTTGCCAATTGAAGGGATGCGGCAATATCGGTATTGCTGACGGTTTTTGAATTACTGCTGACGGTATTGTTATCAGTAATAATTGCACCGTTTGTTACAAGCACAGAACCTGTTGCCGAATATTTCGGAACTGCCACAAACTGACAATAGGAAAAGGCAATTACGGCGCATATAAGCGCTGAGACAATTAAAACATATACATATTTAAGCGCGAGCCGTACTAAAGAAAATAAAGATATATTATTCACAAAATACCCCTTTCGTCATAAACAAGAATATTATACAACATTAAACCCCGAAAGGCAATAGTAAATTTTTAATATTTGCTGTTTTACAGACTTTTCCTTGAATACGCGGTGCTTGTGTGCTATAATTTTTTTGCAAATTTCAAAGCAGGTGACTCAAATGAACAACGAAAATGAAAAAATCATAGGTCTTTTAAGTAAAATAAATGCGGCGCAGAATGAAATGATAGCTGCAATTTCGCACCGCTCGGGACATACAGCGGAGGATACTGCCGCCCTTTTACAGCTTTTTGACGCGGGCAATACCGGCAGAATTTCCGCTGAGCTTATACCCGAAAGTCTGAAAAAGGAAAGTATGGTTGAAATAAGGGCGGATGGCTCCGCCGTGCTTACCGGCAAGGGAGCGATAGCGGCAAAGGCAATGAGTATAAGCCGCGAAAGGTTTTCCTCTCAACTGCTTCGGGGCACTACGCCCGAGGAGCGCTTTGTGCTTATAAGCGTGCTTGAAAAGATGCTTAAAAACATTTAAATGAGCTCCAATTATTAACAATAATTTAATTTTTAAAATGCGGTATTGACTTTCCCTGATTTTCGATTATAATGTATAATGCAGTTAAAAAAAGACGGTAAAAAACGTCTTCTGAAAATAAGTTTGGAGGAATTTGATTATGAAAATTAAACCTTTGGCTGATAATGTCGTTATTAAGGCGACAGAAGCAGAGGAAACCACCAAAAGCGGCATAGTTTTAACATCCGCCGCTAAAGAAAAACCGCAGGTTGCGGTCGTTGTAGCCGTAGGCCCCGGCGGCACGGTTGACGGTAAAGAAGTTAAAATGTCCGTTAAAGAGGGCGATAAGGTAATCGCCGCTAAATACTCGGGCACAGATATTAAGATTGACGGCGAGGAATACACAATTCTCCACCAGTCGGATATTTTGGCAATAGTTGAATAATCGGAGGTAAATTTATTATGGCTAAAAATATTATTTTCGGCGAGGACGCCAGAAAATCACTTCAGGCAGGCGTTGATAAATTGGCAGACGCCGTAAAGGTAACCTTAGGACCTAAGGGCAGAAATGTTGTTCTTGATAAGAAGTACGGCTCGCCCCTTATTACTAACGACGGCGTAACTATAGCAAAGGAAATAGAGCTTGACGATCCGTTTGAGAATATGGGCGCTCAGCTTGTAAAGGAAGTTTCCGTTAAAACGAACGATGCTGCGGGCGACGGCACTACCACCGCCACCGTTTTGGCACAGGCTCTTATTAAAGATGGCATGAAGAACGTTGCCGCGGGCGCTAACCCGATGGTAGTTAAAAAAGGCATTAAGAGCGCGGTTGATACCGCTATTGATACGGTAGTAAAGAACTCCAAGAAGGTGAGCGGCAGCGATGATATTGCGCGCGTTGCCACCGTTTCCTCGGGCGACGAGGTTATAGGCAAACTTATTGCCGAGGCTATGAGCAAGGTTACGGCTGACGGTGTTATAACCGTTGAGGAATCAAAGACAGCCGAAACATACTCAGAGGTTGTTGAGGGTATGCAGTTCGACCGCGGATACATCACCCCCTATATGGTGACCGATTCCGATAAAATGGAGGCTGTGCTTGACGACGCGCTTATTCTTATAACCGATAAGAAGATTTCCAACATTCAGGAAATTCTGCCGCTGCTTGAGCAGATCGTCCAGGCGGGCAAAAAGCTGCTTATAATTGCAGAGGATATTGAGGGCGAGGCTCTTTCAACCCTTATTGTAAACAAGCTGCGCGGCACATTTACCTGCGTTGCGGTTAAAGCCCCCGGCTTTGGCGACAGACGTAAGGAAATGCTCCGCGATATAGCTATTCTTACCGGCGGTGAAGTTATTTCCGAAGAACTCGGACTTGAGCTTAAAGACACCACCATGGAGCAGCTCGGTAAGGCGCGCCAGGTTAAGGTTACAAAGGAAAATACCATTATTGTTGACGGCGCGGGCGATTCTGCCGCTATTAAGGACAGAGTAGCCCAGATAAGAAACGAGCTTGCAGCCACAACCTCTGATTTTGACAGAGAAAAGCTTCAGGAAAGACTTGCTAAGCTTGCAGGCGGCGTAGCCGTTATTAAAGTAGGCGCTGCTACCGAAATTGAAATGAAGGATAAAAAGCTCCGCATTGAGGACGCTCTTTCAGCTACTAAGGCTGCCGTTGAGGAAGGCATTGTTGCGGGCGGCGGCGTAGCGCTTATTAACGCTATTCCGGCGGTTAAGGCACTGCTTGATACCGTTTCGGGCGATGAAAAGACAGGCGTTAATATAGTGCTTAAAGCGCTTGAGGCTCCTATTAAGCAGATTGCGTTTAACGCAGGTCTTGAAGGCTCTGTAATAATTGATAAGATTGTAAACAGCGGCAAGGTAAACTATGGCTTTGACGCTTACAATGAGAACTACACCGATATGATAGACGCCGGCATTGTTGACCCGACCAAGGTTACCCGCTCGGCTCTTGAAAATGCTGCGTCCGTTGCGGCAATGGTTCTTACAACCGAGAGCCTTGTTGCCGATAAGAAAGAGGACGCCGCCGCTGCGAATGCAGCCGCTGCTGCCGCCGCACAGGCGGGCGGAATGTATTGATTTACCATTCTGCATTATTTTAGAATTATTTGCAATAAAAGGGGCTGCCGTGTTAAGGCAGCCCCCGAAAAAACAACCGGAATGTCGTTTTTTGGTTATCCGGTTGCTTTTTTATTTGTATAAAAAAGTCTGCGTATTCTTTTGAATACGCAGACTTTGTGTTGGCATCTACTTATCTTCCCGGGCAGCTTCCCGCCGAGTATTTTCAGCGCAAGCGAGCTTAACTTCCGTGTTCGGTATGGGAACGGGTGGACCCTCGCCGCAATCAACACCAACTATATACGCTGTTTTTTGACAGCTTAGTTATTTTATCACTTTTTGTTGCATTTGTCAACACTTTTTTAAAAAAAATTTTATTTTTAAAATTGGGGCGCTCACGGGGCTTTATATAAGGTAAAGCCCCGAATCAAGCACGGCAAACCGATAATCGGCAACCTTTACATATTGGCGTATGGGTTCTTCGAAATCCTCATATTCAAAAACACTGTAGGTATTGAGATTAACCTGTATGAGCTTTGATGAGCCTGCGTTGCTCACCATAATGTTATCCCCCTCAACAAAAAGCCCCTCAGGGCGGCTGAACGGGGATTTATTTCCACCGATGCGCAGCTCCTCACGCATAGTAGAAAGGTTGTAGCGCAAAAGCACGTTGCACTCAGGAAAGCTTGCCCAAAGTGTGTTTTTATAAAGCGCAATATCCGCCGCCGCGCCGCCGCGGTATTTAAGCTCGCCCGACCAAAGCAGTGTGGCGTCGTTATCCAAAAGGGCTGCGCTGCCGTTATCCTCAAGCAGAAAAACCTTGCTGTTTGGCAGAACTATTGATTTTGCGGTGATATAATTGCCGCAGAACATAGCGGTGGCTTTATAATTATTGCCGAATTTGGTAAGCAGGTATATATTCCGCGCGACATCGGTAAAATGCCCGTTTTCAAAGGAAATCATTTTATATGAGACAATGGTGTTTTCGTCAATAACGTCCTTGCAGTAGGAAAATATTATGCCGTCTGACAGCGGCAGCACATCAAACACCTTGCCCGAAAATATTTTTTTCATTTGTTTTCACTTCCGTTATAGCTTTATTTCGCCGACTTCGAGCATTTTTTGCGCGGCAAGCAGCACTCCCGCGTGCGCGCTGTGGAAATTAAGTCCGCCCTGCATCCAAGCGGCATAGGGCGGGCGCAGCGGCCCGTCTGCCGAAAGCTCTATTGAGGCGCCCATTGTAAACGCGCCTGCCGCCATTATAACCTTGTCGTCATAGCCCGGCATATCCCAAGGCTCGGGGGTTACAAAGGCGTCAACCGGGGCGCCGCTTTGCATACCGCGGCAAAAGGCAATAAGCCCCTCTGCCGTGCCGAGGGTCACGCACTGAATAATATCCCCGCGTTTATCGTCAGGCTCGGGAGTTACAGCAAAGCCCAAGGCTTTGAAAAGAGCGGATGCGAAAACGGCTGTCTTCATAGCCTCGCCCACAACGTGCGGGGCGGAAAAAAGCCCCATATATAACTCTCTGCTATGCCCCAGTGTTGCGCCCGCCTCGCGCCCCACGCCGGGGCAGGTAAGCCTGTAGGCGCATTTTTCTATAAGCTCGTGTCTGCCCGCAATATATCCGCCCGTGGGGGCAATTCCGCCGCCGGGGTTTTTAATAAGCGAGCCGGCAATAATATCCGCGCCAACCTCGCACGGCTCTTGTTTTTCGGTAAATTCACCGTAGCAGTTATCCACCATTATAATGCTTTGCGGGGAAGTTTCGCGCACAATGTCGCACAACTCGCGGATTTTCTCTATTGTAAGGCTGGGTCTTGTGCTGTACCCGCGCGAGCGCTGAATGTACGCCATTTTGTAGGCATTTGCGGCAAGCTCCTTTTTTATTGCCGCTTTATCGGGCGTGCCGTCGGGCAGCAGTGCTATTTCGTGGTATTCAACCCCGAAATCGGCAAGGGAACCGTCTGTCTTTTCGTCAATTCCGAAAACGCCCGTAATGGTATCGTACGGTCTGCCCGTAAGCACCAAAACCTTATCGCCCGGGCGCAAAAGCCCGAAAAGCGCCACCGTTAAGGTGTGCGTGCCCGAAACGAAATTGTGGCGTATTAAAGAATCCTCCGCGCCCATGGCGTCCGCCATAACGCGCTCTAAAATTTCGCGCCCGCGGTCGTCGTAGCCGTAGCCCGTAGAGCCTGCAAACGCCGATTCGGTCACGCCGTTTTTAATAAACGCCGAAAGCATTTTAAGCTGATTGTATTCGGTTATATCGTCTGTTTCCTTAAAGCGCGGGGAAATTTCCGCAAGTATTTTTTCATCCAGCTGCATTAAGCGCTCGTCTATATTAAAAAAATTGTTTATATTCACTTTCTCACCTTATAACCGGCTGTGTAAAGCCTTTTAAATCCGTATTTTTCATAAAATCCCACAAGCGGCGGCTTGCAGCATAAAAGCATTTGCCGCCCGCCGTTTTTGCATATTATCGCTTTAAGCGCCTGCCCGCCCTTGCCTTTTTCAAGGCTTGCAAGCCCGCAAAGCAGGGCGTAATTTCCCGTATTAAAAGAAACCGCGGCGCATTTATTTTTAATTCCCCAAAGCGATGCACCGCCCCTGTTCAGTCGACGGCAGAAATCAACCGCAAAGTGTGGGTAATCGGGCACATCTAACCCTGCGGCGGAAAAAACTTCGTAAATATCCTTGCTTGAAGGCCTGTCCCCGATATCGGAAAGCGGGGAAGTATCGGCACAGCGCGCCATTACCTCCACCGTTTCTGTAGGCTGTATTTCCAGTTTTTCAAACGTCACGCTATCGGTAAAAACCGTTTTTGGGTTAAGCATTTTAATAAACTCGGCAAGCTCCGCCGTATTCCCGCCGCCGTAAGAAACGGTCATATTGCCGTCCGAAAGGCAAATATACGTCTCCGCACCCGTTTGCTGCCAAAAATAAACATCAGGGTCTTCTTTATAGCAATCAAAAAGGCACTTTATTCTTATATACTCCGCAGTCGGTTTTGAAGCCTCGGGCAGAGCGTTTACAAGCTTTATCATTCAATTTCGCCGCTGCAAATGCCTTTAAGCATATATTCCGCAAGCCGCAGCGCGTTTTCAATATCGCACTTATCCGCAACCGAGGCGGGTGAATGAATGTACCTGCACGGAACGGAAATAGCCAGCGTGCGCACTCCGCCGCGGCTTGTGTGCACCGCGCCCGAGTTATTGCCGCCCGCAACCGCCGCCTTGGGCTGGCAGGTTATGCCGCTTTTAAGGGCGGCATTATAGTAGGCTTTATCGTAAACGGTGGCTCTGTCCATAAACGAAACGGCAGGACCGCCGCCTAAAACGCAAACACGTCTTGAAGGCTCGACGCCTGCAATATCCGCGGCAGTGGTGCCCTCAAGCACTATTGCCGCGTCGGGCGCTACGGTGTAAGCCGCCGCTTTTGCACCGCGAAGACCTACTTCCTCCTGAACCGAGAAAACAGCGTAAAAATCATACTCCGCCTCTTTTAAAAGCATGGAAATAAGCACCGCGCAGCCGATTCTGTCGTCAAGCGCCTTTGATTTTATTTTATCGCCCGCGTCGGTATATTCCCCGCAAATCACGGCGCGGTCACCGGGGGAAACAAGTTTAAGAGCATCTTCTTTAGAGGAAGCGCCTATGTCGATATAAAGCGTGTGCGGGTCGGGCAGCTTTTTGCGCTCGTCGGCGGAAATTAAGTGTATAGGCTTGCCCGAGATAACGCCGTTTATGCCGTTTACCTTAACGCGGCGGAACATAAGCACCGAGGTATCAATTCCGCCCACGGCGGAAAATTTCAGAAAACCGTCATCCGTAATATGTGTTATTATTAAGCCTACCTCGTCCATATGCGCGTCAAGCATAACCTTTTTAGCGGGTGTTTTTTTGCCCTTTTTAAAGGCTATAATGCTGCCGAGCGGGTCAATTTTGTATTCGCAGCAGTCTTTTATTTTATCTATAATACAGTCTCTTACCGCCGTTTCGTCACCCGAAACAGCGCAGAGAGTGCACAGCTCCTTTAAAATTTCAAGCATTTAAAAGCCCTCCCGACAAAATGTATTTTGCGAGCAGCTCAGCAGAGCTTTCAATGTCCGCAAGGCTTATTGTTTCAACCTCTGTGTGCATATTGCGCAGCGGAATTGAAACGGTGCAGGTTTTAGCGCCGCTTTCGGCTACCGACAGCACGTCCGCGTTAGTTCCCGTTCTGCCGCCCATAACCTCGGGGGCGTAGTCAATTCCGTTTTCCGCAGCAACCTTGCAAAGCTTTTTGGAAACGCCGCTGTCAAGCACGGGGGAAAAGCCTATCATCGGTCCGCCGCCTAATTTGCCACATTCCTCCGCCGATATTCCTATACCGTCGCCAAAGGTAACGTCAACCGCTATAACCTCATCGGGGTGTATACCGAAAGAGGCTGCGGCAGCGCCGCGCATACCAAGCTCCTCAGCGTCGCTGAAAAGCAGCACCACATTGCAGGGCAGCGGTTTGTCAGCCAGTAATTCCGCCGTTTTTAAAAGGCAGGCAACGCCCGCGCGGTCGTCAAACGAACGGCCTGTTACAAGCCTGCCCGAAAGCTCGGCGGGCTCTGCCGAAAATGTAATGTAATCGCCAAGGGATACTAAATCTTTAGCTTTAGCGCCCAGCATGGTATCAAGTTTTATGCTTGCTATGTCGGAATATTCCACCTCTCCGCTTGCAAGGTGCGGCGGGGTGCTGCAAAAAACAGCGGGAATATTTTTCTTACCGTGCACTGTAACGGCGCGTGCGGGCAGGGCGCGCAGGTCTATGCCGCCACAGCAGGCGGCGGTAATAAAGCCCTCGTTGTCAATATCGGTAACGGTGAACGCAACCTGATCTATGTGTGCGTCAAGCAAGACCGTATAATCGGCAGCGCCCTTTATTTTACCTATAACCGCGGCGCCGCGCCTTTCAACCTCTGCATATTTTTTAAGCTCCTCGGCGGCGTAATCAGCCGTGTCATGTACAGCCCCTACCGAATCAAGGCTTGAAAGCTTAAACAAAACCTCTTTAATATCCATTACAGCTTATTTACCAGGTCCTTATAGTAATTTCCGCGCGCCACAAAATTCGGGAACATATCAAAGCTGGCGCAGGCGGGGCTAAGGGTTACAATATCGCCTGAAACGGCGTCCTTATGCGCGGCTGCAACCGCCTCGTCAATATTTTTAACCCTTACAATTTCAGGCTCACCCTTGTAATTTTCGTCAGCACGTACGCATTTTTCAATCTTTTCGGCGGTATTTCCGCACAGGTAGAGCTTTTTAACCTTTTCTATAATGTAAGGTATCATAGGCTCAAATGGTATGTGTTTATCATACCCGCCCGCTATAAGCAGCACCTTACGGTCAAAGGCTTTAAGTCCCGCTATTGTGCGGGTGGGGCTTGTGGCTATTGAATCGTTGTAATACTTAACGCCGTCAAGCTCGCGAACAAATTCAATTCTGTGCTCAACGCCCTTAAACTCATGCGCAACGCGCTTTATTGAGTCTATGCCCACATAGCCCCAAACCGCTGCAATGGCTGCAAGATAATTTTCTACATTGTGGTCGCCGAGCATCGCTATTTCGCTGCGGTGCATAATGGGAGCGTCAATCCCGCGGTATGCCATGTGAATAGTGCCGTCGGTATCAAGCCACGCGCCGTTTTTAAGCGGCTGCTCCATACTGAACGAGAGCGACTGCCCGCGAACATACTTTCTGAACTCGCGGGTTATATCGTTATCGCGATTGAGCACCGTGCGCGAAAACGCGTTTTGGTGCAGAAGTATATTTTTCTTCGCCTCAACGTATTCGTCCATATCCTTATGAATATCAAGGTGATTGGGCGCTACGTTGGTAACTACCGCCACGTCGGGGCTTTTGCGCATTGATATAAGCTGGAACGATGAAAGCTCGGCTACCACGAAGTCCCCGGGCTTTATGCTTTCAATTTCGGGAAGTAACGGCTTGCCTATATTGCCGCCGAGGTGCACCGTTTTTCCCTCTGCCTCAAGCATTTTGGCAATAAGGGTGGTTGTGGTGGTTTTTCCGTCCGACCCGGTAACGGCGAATATCGTTGCAGGGCAAAGGTCGAAAAATACTTCCATTTCGCTCGTGACCGCGATTCCCTTTTTGCGCGCCGCCTCAAGCTCGGGCAAGTTAAAGTTCATACCCGGCGTGCGGAATATAATATCAACCTCTAAATTATCAAGATAACCGTCGCCGAGACGGAGTGTGGCACCCGCGTTTTCAAGCTCATCAGCCAGCGTGCCTATCTGCTCGCGGCTGCGGCGGTCGCAGGCGTAAACCGTGGCGCCCTTATTTAAAAAATTCAAAATAAGCGGAGTGTTGCTCACCCCTATGCCGCACATTGCTATTTTTTTACCGTTTATCTGCTTAAAAAACTGTTTGCAGTCCAAGCTAATTGCCCCCAATATATCTTTATACTTTTCTATTATACTTAAAGTAAAAGAAAATATCAACACATACCGCGCGGTTTTTAAAAATAATTTACTTTTCAGCCCGCAAACGGTAACAAATCTGATACCATTTGTAACCGAATTGTTTTTGTACTTTTTGAAAAAACGGTATATAATTATAATCAGTAAGAAAGCTTGGAGGCGGTAGTATGAAAAAGGGAATTTTAAGCATTACGGCACTGGCAGTTGTGTTGCTGATTTCTTTTACCTCGCTCACGGTTAAGCCCGCGGCGAACGCTACCGAAAAAAAGCCCGCCGTCACCGTTTCTGAAGAAAAGGCTCTGGGCGCGCGTTTTCTTAATATGCTGAACCATAATTTTGTTTATAACGATGCGTTTGAAAGCGTTTATGAAATGACCGCCTGCTCTGAGGTTGCCTTGCTTGATAAAGCGGAGGACGGATATATTAAACAGAGCCTTATTGCCGGCTATCTTTACAATATGTACGGGGTTGAAAATGCCGATTTCGCCGCCGTTACAAAGGATTTCCCGCAGCGTGAAAATTATGTTTATGTTATTCCGCGCGGTTTTTCGGTTTATAAACATTCGGCTCCCGTTATTACCGAGAATGAGGACGGCAGCTACACCGTTGTGACCGATGTGGAGATTTCCTCACACGACAGTGACGTGGAAACCGCAAAGGCAACAACGCTTTTTGTAAAAAACGAAAATTCGGCTTTCGGCTTTAACATTATTTCTTCGGATATTTCCGCAATAGGCTATAACGCATAAATTTGAATTTTACCACAGACAGCTCTGCCGTTATCTTTTAAGGATAGCGGCAGGGCTTTTTCGATTATATTATCTTTTCGGGTATGGGAGATCCGGTAGGCCCAGAATATAATCGGCGGAAACATTGTAAAAACGGCAAAGCGCCCTTAAATCGTCAAGGTTTGGCTCAGTCTTTCCGTTTTCTATAAAGGAAAGTTTTCTTTGGGATATTCCGCATTTTTCGCCTACCGTTTTTTGTGAACTTCGTATGGCAAGGTCTGCTCTTAAATCTCTGAGTATTTCGTTATATTTTTTCATAAATAATCGATCCCTACTGTTTTTTCTATAATTATATAATAGATAAAAACAGTCTATTGACTTTTAGTTAAAAATTATCTATAATATTGTTATAATACTTAACAGGAGGAAGAAAAAATGAAAAAGGAAGAAAAAATTGAAAAATTAGCAGGAGAAATTATAAAACTGCCGCCGGAGGGACAAAGAGCTATGGATTTTATGATTAAAAATTTTGATATTATTAAAAAGATGTGTGAAAACTCGGGAATGACTAATGAGGAAATAAATGAGCGTATGAAAAAGGCAAAAATGTCTGGTGATTATATTCTTTTAGGGCTTTTATGTGCTGCGTAGGTGTTTAACGATAAATAAATCTATATGAGTTTGCAGGGAAAACCGTGCCTTAATTCCGAATTTCGCATTACGAATTCCGCATTAAAAAAATGTTTACCGGCGAAAATTTATCCAAAAGCAGCGCCCATTCGTTTAAAAAGCTCTCGGGCTCTTGGTTTGTTCCAAGCACCGGCAGGCTTATAATTGCGCGGTCTTCATTTACGGCTTTTAATAAGACACCCTCCAGCGCGTTTACAAGCGTTTTATGCAGGCGGCACAGTCTTATGCCTTTAAGCCTTACTGTAATACGGCTTCCCTCTGAAAAAATAAAAATATTTCCGTTTTCGCCGCAGCTGTCTGCCAGTGTCAGTAAAAGGGCGGTAAAAATCCGCCTGTTTATAAGAAAAACCCCGCCGCCCGATAAACGCACCGACAGCCGCCTGCCGCTTTGCAGTAGAATTATAACCGCGGCGCCGAGCAGTGAATCGGAGTATTTCGGTATATCAACGGGTGATTTATCGTTTTTTGAAACAAGCGCTTCGCAAAGCATAATTTTTTTAAGCTGCGCAAAGTGCTTTGAGCTTTCTTTGCCCCGCAGACAGCTTTTTTGAATATGCAGCCGCAAAGCGGCTAAATACCGCTCGCGCGGCCTTGGCAAATATATCATAATGCAACCTCCGCATATGAGGTTATTATGCCAAATTATATAAAAAATAAAAAAATTGTTAAATATTAAACAAATAGCTTGAAAAAGCTTGTCAAATGGGTTAAAATAGTAAATGTAAATTATTAAGGAGGTTTTTCCAATGGTAAAAGTTGCTATCAATGGTTTTGGCCGTATAGGTCGTCTCGCTTTCCGTCAGATGTTTGGCGCCGAAGGCTATGAGGTTGTTGCTATAAACGATCTTACAAGCCCGGCTATGCTCGCTCATCTTCTCAAGTACGATTCCGCTCAGGGTCGCTACGCTCTGGCTGACAAGGTTTCAGCAGGGGAAGACAGCATTACAGTTGACGGTAAAACTATCAAGATTTATGCTGAAAAGAATGCAGCTGACCTTCCGTGGGGCGAAATCGGCGTAGATGTAGTTCTCGAGTGCACCGGTTTCTACACCTCTAAGGATAAGGCTCAGGCTCATATCGACGCAGGCGCTAAAAAGGTTGTTATTTCCGCTCCGGCAGGTAAGGACCTTAAAACTATCGTTTACAGCGTTAACGAGAAAACTCTTGACGCAAGCGATAAAATTATTTCTGCTGCTTCCTGCACCACAAACTGCTTAGCTCCTATGGCTGATACTCTTAACAAGTATGCTCCCATTCAGAGCGGTATTATGACCACCGTTCACGCCTTCACCGGCGACCAGATGGTTCTTGACGGCCCGCACAGAAAGGGCGACCTTCGCCGTGCACGTGCTGCCGCTGTAAACATTGTTCCTAACTCAACAGGCGCTGCTAAGGCTATCGGTCTTGTAATTCCTGAGCTTAACGGTAAGCTCATCGGTTCTGCTCAGCGTGTTCCGGTTCCGACCGGCTCTACCACAATTCTTGTTGCTGTTGTTAAGGGCAAGGATGTAACTGTTGAAGGTATTAACGCCGCTATGAAGGCTGCTTCTTCAGCTTCCTTCGGTTACACCGAGGAGCCGCTCGTATCTTCTGATATTATCGGCATTACCTACGGTTCTTTGTTCGACGCTACTCAGACCATGGTTACCAAGATTGACGATGATACCTATCAGGTACAGGTTGTTTCCTGGTATGATAACGAGAACAGCTACACCAGCCAGATGGTTCGTACCATTAAATATTTCGCTGAGATCTAATAATAAAAAATCTCTGCTTCGGCGCTTTCCGTATTATTCGGAAAGTGCCGTTTTTTTATAAAGAATTACGGTATTAAAAACACCTCGCCCGCATAAATCAGGTTGGGGTTTTTAATGCCGTTAGCCGCGGCAATGGCGTTTACACTGCTGCCGAAACGCTGTGCTATGCCCCATAGGGTATCTCCCGCCCTTACGGTATAATATCTTCCTGTATTTGTTATTTCGGGTATTAAGAACACCTCGCCTGCATAAATAAGGTCGGGGTTTTTTATATTGTTGGCGGCAACTATTTTTTCCACCGTGCTGCCTGTTTTGCGCGCTATATCCCACAGCGTATCGCCGCGTTTTACGGTATAATATACGCCTTTTTCGGGGCGCTCGGGCGTTTTGCCGGAAAGCATAATTTCCGCGGTGAAATAATCCAAATCAACATAATCTGCTATGCCGTCTATACGCCCGCGGTCGCTGTACTGAAAGCCTGACCACGCGCGCCATATGGGGGAATCGGGCGAGTTTTCGCCGTCGTCATAATCCGCAACCCAAAGCGGATATTTGCCGAAACGCGCATCCCATAAATTGCGCGTGCGGTAGGAATCGGAATAAACTGCGGGGCGAACGCCCGTCAGCCGTTCTGTTTCCTTTAAAAAGGCAATGCCTATATTGTTTACCGTTTCTCTGCCAAGCCCCGAAAAGCTTTCGTAATCCATAGCGGGGCGCATTTCATAATTTTTGCCCTTTATGAGCGCGGCGAATTTCTCCGCCTGAGAAACCGCTTCTTCCTCGTTCATTGCCGTAACATAATAATAAAACCCGATTTTAAGCCCTGCCGCTTTTGCCTTGCGGTAGTTATCCTCAAGCTTTCCGTCGGTATAGCTGTTTCCCGCGCCCGCGCGAATAAATACGGCGCTTATTCCGCTTTTTTTAACGGCGGAAAAATCAATATTGCCCTGATAGATGCTTACGTCTATACCGCGAACGGTGCTTTTATCGGCGGGCGGCATGGCAAACGCCGCGCCCGAAAATATTGTAACGGCGATAAGCAGCGCCGCGGTAAATTTTGCAAACTTTTTCATTGTAACCTCTCCCGTCAGGACAGTATATTCACGGCGGCGGGAGCTTGCTATTAAATTATTTTCGACAAAGTCTTATTTATTTTTTGTTTATCTAAAATACGTTTACTAGCGTGTCGAAAAAGTCGACACGCTCTTGGACGGTGATGCCGTTCGCTCGAAAATCAAAGATTTTCGGACTGCACTCTATCCCCGCCAATACCACCCCAGTGCCCTTGAAAAATAGCTTAAAAAGCTATTTTTCGCTTACAAGGTGTTTTTCCGCCGCGCATGTCAGCGGAAAAACGTAAATGCGGCGTGAACGCCGCAAAAATAGAGTTTGGTTTATCAACAAACTGAATATTTTTGCATATTTGTCTTGAAAAAATGTCGGCAAAATGTTATATTTGTAGTATAACATATGGGGAGACGGAAAGATGTCCGAAAAAGATACAAATGAAATTCTTGAGGAACAGCGCAGGGCGCGCCAGGAATTTTTAGAGCTTAAAAAAATGCAGAGCGGGGAAATGGCAGCCCCGCCAAAGCCCAGCGAGGTTGCTATTGTTCCCAAAACGCCCAAGGAAAAATGGGATAACTTCTGGTTTCAGTATAAATGGTATGTTGTGGCGGTAACGGCAATAACGGTTGTGCTGGCGGTGCTTATAACCCAGTGCGCTACAAGGACGAAATATGACCTTGAGGTGGTTTATTTTACATATACCGCCGCGCTTGATGAGCAGGCAAACGCCGTAGCGGACTATATATCGAAATATACCGAGGATATAAACGGCGACGGCGAGGTACACGTGCAGGTTGTTAATTGCAGCTTTAACAATAAATCGGGCGATACGCAATACCGCTATACTATGATGACAAAATTGCAGGCAATGATAGCCGGCGACCAAAACGCAATGCTGTTTATAACCGATGAGGAGTCATATAAATATCTTTCGGATTTATCTGACGGCACCGGGCTTTTTGATGGCGAGCCGCTTATGCTGAGTGATGATTTTTATAAAGCGACCGAAACTAAGGATTACGGAAAGCTGCCCGACGGCTTGCGCATTTCCTGCCGCAGGGTATCAGATACGGTGCTTGAAAGCAAAAAAGGCGCTGCCGACGCGCATAAGGCGGCTGAAAAAACGCTTGACGGCATAAAAAACGGAGGGAAATAAATGAAAATTTTCGACCGCTCAAAAATTTTGTTCCGTGTTCTTTCGATAATTGCGGTTTTGCTTGTCATTATTCTTGTAATAAAGAGCTTTTCACTTGATACTCTTAATATAGATTTCGATACACTGTTTTTCTTCGGCGGCTGCGTTTTGTTGCTTATGCTTATGCTTATAATTGCGCTTATAACGCTGCGCTGCGTTATTCGTGACGCTGAGGGGGATATGCAGGCGCTGTTACGGCTTACTGAAAATAAATGAGGTGTTAATTTTGAAAAGAGCAGATTATTTAAGCTGGGATGAATACTTTATGGGTATTGCCATACTTTCCTCCCTGCGCAGCAAGGACCCTTCAACCCAGGTGGGCGCCTGCATAGTAAATTCGGAAAAACGTATACTTTCAATGGGCTACAACGGTATGCCGCGCTGTTGCAGTGATGATGATTTTCCCTGGGGGCGCGACGGTGACCCGCTTAATTCAAAGTATCTTTATGTTTGCCATGCCGAGCTTAACGCGATTTTAAACTGCGCGGTCGGCAGCGTTCGCGGCTGTACGGTTTATTCTACGCTTTTCCCGTGCAATGAGTGCGCAAAGGCGATTATTCAGTCGGGCATAACCGAGGTGGTTTATATGTCGGATAAATACTCCGATTCAGACAGTGTGCTTGCCTCAAAGCGTATGTTTGAAACGGCGGGCGTAAAATACAGGATTTACACTCCAACCGGTAAAAACATAGCCTTTTCGCTTTAAGAAGAATATAAAAAAGCTGTCGATAAACCCCAAATTCTATTTTTGCGGCGTAAACGCCGCATTTTTCGTTTTTCCGCTGACAGGTGCGGCGGAAAAACACCTTGTAAGCGAAAAATCGCTTATTTAGCGATTTTTCAAGGGCACTGGGGTGGTATTGGCGGGGATAGAGTGCAGTCCGAAAATCTTTGATTTTCGAGCGAGCGGCATTCCCGTCCAAGAGCGTGGAGATTTATTCGACACGCTCAAAAAAGCTGTCACAGGTAACCTTGCGGGTCTGTGACAGCTTTTTTGCATTTAATGAGTTAAACTGAATATTTTTCGGCGTACATATTGAAATCATCAACAAAGGCGCCGGTTTCGGCGTTTTTGATTTTCGCGAGGTACTTGTGCGCATCCAGCTTATCGCTCGGCAGCTGCATGGTGTAAACCGCAACATTCGAGCAATGGTCGGAAACGCGCTCGTAGTTGGTTAGCAGGTCGGTAAATACAAAGCCCAGCTCAATGGTACATTCGCCGCTTTGCAGCCTTGCAACATGGCGCGCTTTAAGCTTTTTATTAAGCGTATCTATAACCTGCTCAAGCGGCTCAACGTGAGAGGCAAGCTCTATATCGTCATTTATAAACGAATCCACCGTCATATTGAGTATTTCGGTAACGGCGTTTGTTATAACCGCGATTTCTTTCTTTGCCTCATCTGAAAAATGAATGTTTTTATTGTGCATTTCCTCGGCAACCTTACAGATATTAAGCGCGTGGTCGCCTATTCGCTCAAAGTCACCTATACTGTGGAGCATACGGGCTATTGAGTGGGAAAGATTTTCCGAAAGCTCGTTGTTGCTGAGCCTTACTAAATAAGTGCCGAGCTTGTCCTCATATTTATCAATAAGCTCCTCGTTTTCGCGAATATACTGCGCGGTTTCGGCTTTGTAGGACGATATAAGTCCTATAGCCTTGGTAAGCGAGTCTCTTGCGTGCTCTGCCATTTCGTTTGTAAGGCGGTGACATTCAGACACCGCAAGCGCGGTATTGTTGAACAAACGCTCGTCCAAAAAAACGGTATGCGTTTTATCGTTATCACCCTTAACGGTAAGCTCGCACAGCTTGTAGATAGCCTTTTTAAAGGGGATAAGCACTATTGTATTAACAAGGTTAAACAGCGTGTGGATAATTGCAACGCCGAACATAGAGACGGTCATTGATAAAACGCTCGCGCCTGCGGCTTTGAGTATGTAAAGAATTATCATACATACAACCGAGCCGATAACATTTACATATATATGCAGCGCAACAACACGCTTTGCGTTTTTGTTTGTTCCGAAGCTGGAAAGAAACGCGGTAATGCAGGTGCCGATATTGGCGCCCAGCACCAGCGGTATTGCCATTTCGTAGGTTATGGCGCCTGTAAGCGCCAAAGCCTGAACTATACCTATTGTGGCGGCGGAGGACTGAATTATCCCGGTGAAAAGAATTGAGATTAAAAGCGCTACTATTGGGCTGCTGAACGCCGTAAGCAGGCTTTGAAAGCCCTTCATTTCCTGCACGGAGTTCATAGAGTTGCTCATAAAGTCCATGCCGGTCATAAGAATGGCAAAGCCTATGAAAATAAGCCCGATATTTTTCTTCTTTTCTTCCTTTGAAATCATTCTGAAAAGAATACCGATAAACGCAAGCAGGGGGGCGAAAGTCATGGGCTTAAGCAGCGTCAGGAAGAAATTATCCCCGCCTATGCCCGCAAGGCTCAAAAGCCACGCGGTAAGGGTGGTGCCCACGTTTGAACCCATAACAACGCCGAAGGTATCGCAAAAATCGACTATGCCAGAGTTTACAAGACCTACGAGCATAACTGTCATTGCCGAAGACGATTGTATTGCAATGGTTATTCCCGCACCGAGGAAAAAACTTAAAAATGGGTTTCGGGTGACCTTTTTCAAGGTCTGCTCCAATGTGCCGCCGGTCAGATTTTCAAGCCCGCCCGACAGCATTGACATTCCGTAAAGGAAGAACGCAAGCCCGCCGAAAAGCTCGGCCACCATTAAGAGTATAGTAGTTGAAGACATATTTTTACCCCTGTTTTAGAATTTAACGGCTTCTGCAATGTACGCTTTCAGCTCGGCTATCGGTATGCGCTTTTGCTCCATTGTGTCGCGGTCGCGAACGGTAACGCATTTATCCTCTACCGAGTCGAAATCGTAGGTTATGCAAATAGGCGTGCCTATTTCATCCTGGCGGCGGTAGCGCTTGCCTATTGAGCCCGCGTCGTCAAAGTCAATCATAAAGTCCTTTGAAAGCTCTGAATATATTTCGGTCGCTTTTTCCGAAAGCTTCTTCGAGAGTGGGAGCACCGCGGCTTTAAAGGGGGCGAGCGCCGGGTGGAAGTGCATAACGGTGCGAACATCTCCCTTTTCATCGGTTTCCTCATCGTATGCGTCGCAAAGGAAAGCGAGCAGCACGCGGTCAGCGCCGAGCGACGGCTCTATAACATAGGGTATATATTTTTCGTTTGTTTCGGGGTCAAAGTAATCCATAGGCTGCCCCGAGTGCTCGGAGTGCTGGGTTAAATCGTAATCCGTGCGGTCGGCAACGCCCCATAATTCGCCCCAGCCGAACGGGAAGAGGAACTCAAAGTCGGTTGTAGCCTTTGAGTAGAAGCAAAGCTCATCCTTATCGTGGTCGCGCAACCTTAAATGCTCCTCGTTTATTCCCAGGTCTAAGAGCCACTTGCGGCAGTAAGCGCGCCAGTATTCAAACCATTCAAGGTCGGTGCCGGGCTTGCAGAAGAACTCAAGCTCCATTTGCTCAAACTCGCGGATACGGAAAATAAAGTTACCGGGGGTAATTTCGTTTCTGAACGATTTACCTATCTGCGCCACGCCGAACGGTATTTTTTTACGGGTGGTGCGGGCAATGTTCTTAAAGTTTACAAAAATGCCCTGCGCGGTCTCGGGGCGGAGGTAAAGTGTAGATGTGCTGTCCTCGGTTACGCCCTGAAAGGTCTTGAACATAAGGTTAAACTTGCGTATATCGGTAAAATCGTGGCTGCCGCAGTTGGGGCAGGCAATGCCCTTATCCTTAATATACTGCATCATTTCCTCATCGCTCATGGCGGCGGGGTTATCGTTAAGCCCGTTTTCAGCCACATAGTCTTCTATAAGTTTATCGGCTCTGTGGCGGGTTTTACAGCTCTTGCAGTCCATAAGCGGGTCGGAAAATCCGCCTAAGTGACCTGATGCCACCCAGGTTTCCGGGTTCATAAGTATCGCGCTGTCAAGCCCCACGTTATAGGGACATTCCTGAACGAACTTTTTAAGCCACGCCCTTTTAATATTGTTTTTAAGCTCTACTCCCAAGGGACCGTAATCCCACGAGTTTGCAAGCCCGCCGTAAATTTCGCTGCCGGGGTATACAAACCCGCGCCCTTTTGCAAGAGCTACAATAGTATCCATACTTTTTTTTGAGTTTTCCAAAGCAAATTCCTCCATAAACCCGAAATTTCTACAAATACTATAGTAAATGAATTTTGTCAAAATGTCAACACTTACTTGACATATTTATTTATATGGATTATACTTTTAATATAGCATAAGAGGAGGCTTGTAAAAATGGATAACGGAAAAATTCAACTTCACAATGTGGACTTTGACGATTTTATAAAGGCTGTAGATGAGTGCAAGGGTGATGTTTACCTTGAAACAAAGGACGGCGATGTGCTAAACCTTAAATCAAAGCTTTGCCAGATGTTGGGACTCAGCACCATTCTTAAAAACACCGAGGTAACGGAGGCTACTATTCGCTGCACCAACCCCGATGATGAAACTATGCTTTTCCGCTTTAATCTTTATGGCGAAATTCCGGGAGAGGATAATAAGTAAGGAGTAAAAATGGCAGAAAACAATTTTTTGAATTATAAGGGCAAGCCGCTTGTGCGCAGCGGAAAAGAAATTTTCTACGGCGATATGGCGGACGCTTACGTAATAAAGTTCACGGTGCTTACGGAAACAAAAGAGGATAAAATCCCCGAAAAAGTTACCGTTCAGCTGCTTAAAAGCGACACTCAGCTGCCTAATAAGGACAGGGTGGTTAAGGAAACGGCAAAGGAAAATTTCTTTGACGCGCTTGACGTAGGCTTTGTGTGGCTTGAAAGAGCTTTAAAGAATTAAATGCAAAAATCCCACTGTCTCATTATGAAACAGTGGGATTTTTTATACTTATTTTACTGTAACCGTGCCGTTTTCGGTTTTAACCGAAATTGCCTTTTCATCATAGTTGCAAACGCTGTTTTCACCGCAGATTGCCTTTATTTCCGATTTTCCGGCGGCACCGTCCTTAATTTTGAAATTCAGGTACGCCAGTGTACCGTCCTTTTTAACATCTCCGTCCTCAACGCTTACAAGCTTTAATTTTCCGCTGCCGGCTTCGGCTACCTCGCAATCGGTAAGCAGCTCGCCCTTATCGGTGCTTAAATACTCAAGTGAATTTGCGTCGTATTCAAACTCTATAAAAAAGCCCATGGCGCCCGGGTTGCCCGTAAAGCTTACCGGAACCCTTATGTTCTTTCCCGTTCCGGCAGAAACAGAGCCTACGCTGATAACCGCGTTGCCGCCCGAACCCGCAGATTGCTTATTGCCCGATTTAAAAATATTAACCAGCCAAATACCAAGCGCGCCGAGAAGAATAAGCCCCGCCGCAACAGAGGAAATAATTATAATTAAATTCTTTTTGCTCAATTTTTACACCTTCCTTCATTCTATATTAAACTTTTATATATCTCTTGTCAAGAATAAACCGACCACGCATTTTTTGTAGAAAACGTAAAAAATTAACTTTTTGCGCTTTATTACTTGAAATATAGGCGTTTAACTATTATAATTATTTAGTTATGAGGTGAAAAAGTATGTCAGATTATTTAAGTATGAACCGCGATGAGCTTGCAGCTGAGCTTAAAAATGTGCGCAATGAGTATGAGCATATGCGCAGTATGCACTTATCGCTTGATATGTCGCGTGGCAAGCCTGGCTTTGACAATATGGATTTAAGCGAAAAAATGTTCGACCTTGTGGGAAATGATACAGGCTTTAAGAACATAAGCGGAATAGACTGCCGCAACTACGGTGGGCTTGACGGGCTTGCAGAGCTGAAAAACCTTTTCGGTAAAATTTTAGGGCTCAGCCCCGACCAGATAATAGTGGGCGGAAATTCTTCGCTTAATATGATGTTTGATACCATAGCACAGGCTATGACCCACGGTATGGGCGGCGAGCCATGGATGAAGCAGGGCAAGCTTAAATTCCTGTGCCCAGTGCCGGGGTATGACCGCCACTTTGCGGTTACCGAGTATTTCGGCTTTGAGCTTATACCCGTTCAGATGAATGATGAGGGTCCCGATATGGACGAGGTTGAGGAGCTTGTAAAGGACCCGTCGGTTAAGGGAATATGGTGCGTTCCGAAATATTCAAACCCCGAGGGAATAACCTATTCGGATAATGTGGTTCGCCGTATGGCGCACTTAAAGCCCGCCGCGGGGGATTTCAGAATTTTTTGGGATAACGCTTACGTGGTGCACGATTTGTACGATGAGGGCGATACGCTGCTTAATATATACGATGAGTGTGTTAAGGCGGGCAGCCCCGATCTTCCCATAATTTTCACTTCTACCTCCAAAATAACCTTCCCGGGTGCGGGCGTGGCGGTTGAGGCGGCAAGCCCCAATAATGTGGCGCTTTTAAAGGGCAGAATGAAATACCAGACCATAGGCCCCGATAAGCTCAACCAGTTAAGGCACGCGCGTATGTTCAGAACCGTGGCGGATATTGAAAAACATATGAAACGCCATGCGGCAATTTTAAGACCTAAATTCGAAACGGTTGAAAAAGAGCTGCAAAATCAGCTTTCCGGCACGGGTATTGCCCGCTGGACCACCCCGCGCGGCGGGTATTTCATAAGCCTTTATGTGCTTGAGGGCTGCGCTAAAAGGGTAGAGCAGCTTTGTGCAAACGCGGGTATGATACTGACCCCCGCGGGAGCCACATATCCCTACGGCAACGACCCCAAGGATTCAAATATAAGAATAGCCCCCTCTTACCCCTCGGTTGAGGAAATAGAGAAGGCGTCCGAGGTTTTAGCGCTCGCAGTAAGGTATGCGGCACTGGAAAAATTACTTGCCGACAAAGAAAATTAGGTGATTTTACATATAACGATTGACTTTAGTTGCGTTTATATGTATAATACATATTAATCACATATAGTGGAGGATTTGCCAATGAAGTCCAAAAGAACAGGCAAGCCGGTATTTTTCGTGGTATTTCTTCTGATTCTGGCGCTTACATATACCGCCTTTTTCGGAATTGAAAATTACTACGGCGATACCCGCAAGGTTTACATTAAGGGTGCTAACGATATTCGCTGGGGCATTGATATCAGGGGCGGCGTTGAAGCCGTTTTCTCGCCCGATAAGGAGGGCGTTGATATTACCGCAAACGATATGGACGCCGCGAAAGCCATTATCGAGACCCGCCTTGTAAACAAGAACATAACCGATTATGAGGTTTATACCGACAATGACAATCACCAGATAATCGTAAGATTCCCCTGGGCTGCGAACGAAAGCGATTTCGACGCTGCCGCGGCGGTGCAGGAGCTGGGCGAGACCGCGCTGCTTACATTCTGCCGCAATGAGGATAAAAACGATGTTATCTTAAGCGGCGCGCAGGATATTGACCGCGCCGAGGCAGGCGTTAATGAAAACGGCGCATATGTGGTCTACCTCTATTTCACCGATGCGGGCTCTTCAAAGTTTGCTGCCGCGACGGCAGAGCTTGTAGGCAGCAAAATATCTATTTGGATGGATGAAACCAAAATATCCGCCCCGACCGTTAATACCGCGATAACCAACGGCACAGCCTACATAGACGGTATGGCCGGCTCAAAAGAGGCAAAGGACCTTGCCGATAAGATAAACGCAGGCTCGCTGCCTTTCGCGCTTACGGTTGATGACAGTAAATTGCAGATAATTTCGCCGTCCCTCGGCTCTGACGCACTCCGCGTTATGCTTATTGCCGGCGCTATTGCTTTCGGAATTGTGTGCCTTATTATGATAATACTTTACCGCGTAAACGGCGTTGTTACGGCAATCGCTCTGCTCGGTCAGCTTGCGGGCAGTATCGCCTGCATTTCGGGCTTCTTCCCGAATGCCGATAGCTTTACACTTACCGTTCCGGGCATTGCGGGTATCATTCTGTCGGTCGGCGTGGGCGTTGACTGTAACGTTATCGCGTCCGAGCGTATTAAGGATGAATTTAAAAAGGGCAAGACGATTGACGGCGCAATAGACAGCGGCTTTAAAAACGCTTTAAGCGCCATAATCGACGGTAACGTTACCATTATTATCGTTTCAATAGTGCTTATGGGCGCTTTCGGTACGCCGGATAATATTATCGCCAAGATATTCTCACCCATAATGTCGCTGCTTGGCTCATCTATAACCGGCTCTATCTATTCTTTCGGTTATACGCTTTTGGTCGGCGTTATATTCAACCTTATAATGGGCGTGCTTGCTTCCAAATATATGCTTAAGAGCCTTTCGCAGCTAAAGTTTATGAGAAAGCCGCAGTTCTACGGAGGTGAGAAAAATGCGTAATAATAAAATCGATTTCAATAAGAATTTCAAAAAGGTTCTTATTATATATGCCGCAATTTTTCTCGCCGGAATAGTGTTCATATTTATTCCCGGGTTCGGCGTAAAGCTGGATATCAACTTCAGCGGCGGTACAAAAATTGCCTACTCCTACACGGGGGACGTTAAGGACGCGGATATTGAGTCAGCCGTTAAAGAGATTATTAAAAAATCGTTTACAGTATCAAAAAGCACCTCGCTCACCGGCGACACAAAAACCTTTGAAATAAGCCTTGTAGGTAAGGACTCGGTTTCGGCAGAGGATCAGGAAAAGCTTACTACTACCCTTAATGAAAAATTTAAGGATAATAAAATTGAGCTTTACAACTCTAACTCCGTAAGCCCCACCGTTGCAGGCTCGTTCTTCTTAAAGAGTCTTGTAGCTGTGCTTATAACTGCAATTCTGGTTGTAATTTATGTAGGAATTCGCTTTAAGCGTATAGGCGGCATTTCCGCCGCGATTACCGCGCTTTGCGCGCTGGTGTTTGACGTGTTTATCACCTTCTTCACCTGCGTGTTCTTCCGCTTGCAGCTTGATTCAAACTATATAGCGGTTGTGCTTACCATACTCGGCTATTCGCTTAACGATACTATCGTTATTTATGACCGCGTGCGTGAAAATTCACGCCTTATGCCTGAGGCTGAAATCGGTGAAATTGTTAATACGAGCATTAACACCTCGCTCAGAAGAAACGTTATAACCTCTCTCACAACCTTTGTGGCGGTTATGACTATCGTTGCGGTTTCAGAGCTGTTCGGGCTTTCAACACTGCGTACCTTCGCCATTCCTATGGCGTTCGGTATTGTTTCGGGCGCGGTTTCATCACTTTGTATCGCAGGCCCGCTGTGGGTTATCTGGAAACGCCACAAGGCTAAAAAAGCAGCGGCAGCTAAAAAATAAAAAAATATATAAGCGGGCACGGAGTAAAATCCGTGCCTGAGCGTGTCGAAAAAGTCGACACGCTCTTGGACGGGAATACCGCTCGCTCGAAAATCAAAGATTTTCGGACTGCACTCTATCCCCGCCAATACCACCCCAGTTCCCTTGAAAAACCGCTTATTCAGCGGTTTTTCGCTTATAATGTGTTTTTCCGCCGCGCATGTCAGCGGAAAAACGAAAGATGCGGCGTGAACGCCGCAAAAATAAAATTTTAGGTTTATCGACAGACTGGGGCACGGAGTAAAATCCGTGCCTTTTTTATGTCCATTTTAATGCGGCTGCATAAATTACTTTTTTAATTGTTGTAAAACACGGATAAATGTGGTAAAATAATAAAAGTCTGCTTGCGGGCGGGCGTAGTGCGTATTGAAAAAAGGGGTGAAGCTTCTCGCTTGGCTAATAAATATAAAACTCTGTTTTCAAATACATTGCTTATAAGCATAGGCACATTCGGTTCAAAAATACTTGTTTTTTTTATGGTGCGGTTTTACACGGGCTATATGTCACCGTCCGATTACGGCACGGCGGACTTAATAACCCAAACCGCAAATCTGCTTTTCCCCATAATATCGCTCGGAATTACGGACGGTATTTTCCGCTTTGCGCTTGATAATGAGCGCGGCAGACGAAGTATTTTCACGGCGGGATTTATTGTTATAACTCTGGGCGCGCTTATGTTTATTCCCATAGTTCCGCTGCTCGGCATTGTTAAAGAGTTTCGCGGGCATATCTGGCTTATTGTTATATACACCATTTCCTCCTGCTACCATTCCCTTTGCGCGCAGTTTATAAGGGCGAGGGGAAACACGGCGCTTTTTGCCGTTCAGGGAATAATTAACACATCTCTTGTAATCACGCTTAATATAATATTCTTAGCAGTTATGAAAATCGGGCTTACAGGCTACGTGCTTTCGGTAGTTCTTGCGGATTTTCTTTGCACCGTCTTTCTGTTTGTTAAAGAAAAGCTGTGGCTGCAATTCACCCCGCACCCGCGCAAAAAAGCATTTATAAAAATGCTTAAATACAGTATTCCGCTTATTCCCACAACGGTCTTTTGGTGGATAACCAGCGTTTCCGACCGCTATATGGTAAACGGCTATATTGGCGATACGGCAAACGGTATTTACGCGGTGTCCTATAAGATTCCCACTATTTTAACCATAGTATCAAGCGTATTTATGCAGGCGTGGCAGTTTTCCGCCGTTGTTGAGTCGCACGGGGACGAAAAGGAGCACGCCGAGTTTTTCGGCGGCGTTTGGCGCTCGTTTCAGGCGGTTATGTTTTTGGCAGGCTCGGGAATAATCGCCCTTGCAAAGCCCGCTATAAAAATCCTCTCCGCCGCAGAGTATTATGAAGCGTGGAAGTATGTGCCTGTTTTATCGCTTTCAATGGTGTTTACGGCGTTTACATCCTTTCTCGGCACGGTATACGTCGTTACCAAGCAGAGCGGAATATCATTTTTAACCGCAATGGCGGGTGCTACTATAAATATTGCGCTTAACTTTGTGCTTATACCCTCGCCCATCGGCGTTCAGGGCGCGGCAATAGCTACATTTATAAGCTATTTCGCAGTGTTTTTAATCCGTGCCGCAAATTCAAGAAAATATATCCGCTTTAAGCTTTACGGCGGCAGTGTTGCCGCAAATACCGCAATAACCCTTGTGCAAACCGCTTTTATTGTTTTCGAGCTGCCGTTTTGGATTCCCGTTCAGGTGCTCTGCGTAATGCTCATTTTAGCGGTCAATTATAAGTATTTATTTTCAGCGCTCGGCAGGATAATACCCGCTTTGCGCAGATAGGCAAACGAGAATAATCCGAACCCGCCCAAAACGGCGTGTTTTCGGCGTATTTTCATTTGTCGTCTTTATAAGGTGAAAGCCTTATCGCATCCTCCGCATAAAAATCCACACGAAAATCACGCTCGTTTTGGGTCGCAGATTTTTTGAGGAGCGGATTTTTTGCGGAGCGAGGCACAAAACGCAGTTAATCCTAACGGATTAACGAGTATTTTAACGCGGCTATGCGAGAAATCCACGCTCAAAAAACGGGTTCGAGTCCTGTCACACTAAGGAGATTTTTATGTCATTTTTCAGCACAACATTCGGAAAGCTTATTATCACCTTTTTAGTTTCAATGGTTCCGGTAATCGAGCTACGCGGCGCAATACCCATAGGCGTGGGTATGGGCTTGCCCTACTGGGCGGCAATACCCGTAGCCATTGTGGGCAACCTTATTCCCGTGCCGTTTATTATTATATTCATTAAAAAAATATTTGCCTTTATGCGCGAAAAAATGCCCAAACTTGACGGGCTTGTAACCCGCCTTGAAAACAAGGCGAACAGCAAATCCGAAACGGTGCAGAAATACGCCTTTTGGGGATTGTTTATCTTCGTTGCAATTCCGCTGCCGGGCACGGGCGCATGGACGGGCGCGCTTATTGCCGCAATGCTTGAAATGAAGCTGAAAAAAGCATTTCCGTCAATCGCGCTCGGTGTTTTAACCGCCGGCGCAATAGTTACATTTGTAACATACCTTGTGCCCGTAATAGCGCGGTTTTTCGCATAGGAGAAAAGACTATGCCGCTTTGCGAAAAACCTGTTTATATTCATGAGCCTACGCCGTTGCAATGCGGGCAGGCGGTGCTTGCCATGCTTTCGGGAAAATCGGTAGAGGAAATAATAAAAATTGTCGGCACCGAGCGCGAGACCGACCTTAAAATGATGTATTCCGCGCTGGATGAGCTGGGAATTACATACGAAAAAAACCGCGTAGCGGTAAACGACCGCGAGGAGCTGCCCGAAATATGCTTTTTAAGCCTTGAAACGCCGCGCTGCTGGCATTGGTCGCTGTATTTTAAAGGAAAATTTCTTGACCCCGAGCACGGCGTGCTTGATGATTTTCCGCAATCTGAAAGAAAATACTATTGGAAAATAATAGTATAGAAAACGCCCCTGACACTATTTACAGCGCCGAGGGCGTTTCTTATATTAAAAATTACTCAACCGTAACCGATTTTGCAAGGTTGCGGGGTTTATCAATATCGCAGCCCTTATAAAGCGCCACATAATAAGCGTAAAGCTGGAAAGGAACTACTTCTAAGGAGGCTAAAAGCAGCGGGTCGATTTTAGGAATGTAAATAACGTCCTCCGCCTCTTTTGCTACCTCGGTATGCCCCTCGGTGGCACAGGCTAAAACGTGCGCGCCGCGCGCCTTTACCTCTTTAATATTGCTCAGCAGCTTATCAAAAAGCTCTTCATATGCGGCAAGGGCTATAACCGTTCTGCCCTCTTCAATAAGCGAAATAGTGCCGTGCTTTAATTCGCCTGCGGCGTAGGCTTCGGAATGAATGTAGGATATTTCCTTTAATTTGAGCGACGCCTCAAGCGATACCGCGTAATCAATATTTCTGCCTATGAAGAAAAGCGATTTCGGGTCGCCGCAGTGCTTTGCCATTTCCTTTATTTGCGGCTCTGCTAAAATTACCCGCTCTGTAAGCTCGGGCAGCCTTAGAATATCGTCAAATATTTTGTCAAGCCGCGCGCTGTCGGCGGTTTTAAGTAGTCTTGCCGCCCAAACCGCAAAAAGATAAAGCACCGATAACTGCGTGGAATAGCCCTTTGTGGTGGCAACCGCAATTTCGGGACCCGCCCAGGTGTAAATAACGTCGTCTGCCGCGTTTGCTATTGAGCTGCCTACCACGTTTACTATAGCGAGGGTGTGCGAACCGCGCTTTTTCGCCTCTTTAAGCGCGGCAAGCGTGTCAGCCGTTTCGCCCGACTGGCTTATTATTATTGTAAGCGTTTTATTCCCTGTTATGGGGTTACGGTAGCGGTATTCGCTGGCGTAATCCACCGCCGTGGGTATGCGCAAAAGCTCCTCAAAAACATATTTGCCCACCATGCCCGCGTGATAAGCCGAGCCGCAGGCTACAATTTCTATTTTCTCGGTGTTTTTAAGCATTTCGGCGTTTAGCTTTAAGCCATCAAACACAATTTCTCTGCCCTTTATTCGGCTTTCAAGCGTCTGCTTAACGGCGGCGGGCTGCTCCATTATTTCTTTCATCATAAAGTGGTCGTACCCGCCCTTTTCCGCAGCGGAAACATCCCAGCTGATAACGGCGGGGTTGCGGTGCAGCTCGTTTTTATCGCCGTCATAAAGCTTAACGCCGCAGGGGGTAAGCACGGCAATTTCGCCGTCCTCAATATACATAATATCCTTTGTGTGAGATACTATTGCCGTAACGTCCGAGGCAATGTAATTGGCATCATCCGACAGCCCCAATATAAGCGGGCTGAATTTGCGCACGGCTATAAGTGTATCGGGGTAATCGGTGCATATAATGCCCAGTGCATACGAGCCCTCAA
>URPQ01000013.1 GCA_900549755.1 uncultured Oscillospiraceae bacterium | reverse complement strand
ATAACGGTCAACAATATGGCGCCCGGCGTTATTTATACCGACCGCAATGTTGAGGCGCTCTCCGACCCCGAATACGCCAAAAAGGTGACCGACAGTATTCCCGTAGGCTTTTACGGCGAGCCCGATGACTGCGCGGGCACGGTAAGCCTTTTATGCTCGGACGAGGGACGGTATATAACGGGGCAGAGCATTTATGTTGACGGGGGAAAAAGCGTGCAATGAAAACGGTTTTTGGGGCAAAGCGGATATGTTTTAAAAAGCGGCAATACCGAAATTATAACATACCCAATCATTACGATATGTTTCTGTCCAACTCCGAAGATCCGCTTTTGTTTTCAAAAAATATTAAGGGGGCTTGTTATGGAGTTTAAAAAAGAGTATCTGTTTTTATAACATTTGTGATGTCAAAAGCTTAAAATACCGTTTGTAACCGTTTTGTTTGAAAATCACAAAGTATAGCTGATAAAAAGCGTCGATCAGAGCCGTTATAATGTATCAGTCTTCAAAAAAGGTGCATTTATTCGGTGCAATATTACTAAAATATATGCACTCTTATTTTCAAATAATGTGTTATAATTATTAAGTAGTTCCTGTAACAATCCAATCTTTAAGGCTTATAAAAGTAAGGAATATGATTATGAATAAGAAAATTATCAGATTATTGTCGCTTATACTTGCGGTATTCCTGTGCTTATCCGCAGTCGGCTGCGGCAAAGGCAAAGAAGTTGACAATACAGCCTCCGACAACGGCGGGGAGCTTGATATGGCAGATCTCGACGACATTGACATTTCCCTTGACGGTACGGTTTCCGACGACGGAACACCAGGCGGCAACGGCGGCAGCAAAAATCCGGTGAAAGAAATTGACGCAAAGGACAGACTTTCGGTATTTGGTAACATACCTAAAAAGCTGAGGGGAACAAGCGTCACCTTCGCGCATTGGGGCGATGAAGGCGGCGAGGAATATGTTAAGGTTGCAAAGGAATTCACAAAGCTTACCGGCATTAACGTTAAGTGGGAGCTTTACAACGAACGTAAATACGCCGCAGACATTGCAATTAAGATTGCTTCCAATAAGGGACCTGACATTATAGTGCTCTGCGATTCTATGCCTCAAATATATAAGGTTGCTCAGCCTCTTACCTCAATATTTGATATAAATGACGGCTTCTGGGATCCCAGAGTAACCAAGGCGACCTCCTTTAACGGCAAGGCTTATTTCGTAAATTCCTATTATTCGCCTTATGCGCCTACAACTCCGATTGTAGTTTACAACAAAAAGATATTCAACGATAACGGACTTACATCACCTGTTGATTATATAAATCAGAATAACTGGACATGGGAAACCTTTAAGCAATGTATGCTTGACGCTAAAAAGCTTGGCTTCTACGGCGGCGTTTTGGATCCGAGAGATATGGCGCTTACTATGGGACCTGTATTTATGACCTATAATTCCGCAACGAGCCGTGTTGAAAGAGTGAAAAACAACGACGCTATCCTTAAATCCATGAAATTCTTTGCAGAATGCAAAGCAGAGGGTCTTGTAGGCAACTACTATATAGCACAGTGGCCGGCAGGCAATATTGCAATGCTTACAACCGACCACTATGCGCTTAAACGCAACGGTTACTTAAAGGATATGAAAGCAAGCGATTACGGCGCAGTAAAAATGCCTACCTCATACGGTGGCGTACCCTGCAACTATTCAGGCTCATCTTGCCGTGCATACGGTATTGCACAGAAGGCAAAGAATGTTGAGGGAGCATATTACTTCCTGCGTTACTTCCTTGATGTTGATAACTGCAACAATGCAACAAATATCTTCGGAAACAAAGAAATGCAGAAGTTCTATACACAGGAAGTTTTAGCGAATTACAAAAATCAAAATTATAATATGAGTATTTTAAAGGGTCCGCTTTTACTCGTAAATCATGAATGGCCGCACACCGACAGCTTTAAGGAGCTGTACAGCTCTTCCTCTGAGCAAATGGCGGTTGCACTTTCAAAGGTTGATAACGTATTTGACGGCGCGGTTACAGAGTCGAATAAGGTGCTTGACGGCTTAAAATAAATTATTGTTCAATCTGATTTGGGGCAAAGCCTTAGAAGCTGCGTTTCTTAATAGCTTTGCCCTATTCGGTTTAATTTCGCTTACGGTTTTCTTTCCTTTGCGGAATATTCGAAAGACGACTGTTTTGTGTTTATTTGAAAAACTGATAATTATAACAAAACTCTCTATTATACAAAGGAGGAAAGTGGTTTGAAAAGACTATTATCAGCATTATCAGCAAGTGTGTTACTTGTAACAGCGATTATTTCAACCCCGTTTGCTGCGGCTGTAAATAACAACCCTACCGCAGCCGACAGAGTAATCGATCTGTCAAAATCGCAGTTACTGATTACCAGTGACAACACTGCTATGACATACGATACCGAGGGCGGAATATTAAAGCTTTCTGCACAACAGTGGTATTGGGATAATAAACCCATACGTGCGGTCGGCAGTAAATCAACTTGGTGTAAAGAGATAGGCTTAAAGTATACAAATGGCGCTTGGGTACAGCTTGAGAGCGGCAAAAAGTATGCCGTAACGTTGAATTACTGGATCGTTAATAATAATGGAAACAGCCAAGACGCACGTAATCTGCCGCAGATTGCCATCGGTTATGACGGTAACGGCTCATCAACCTCTAAGGGTGCGTTTTATGTAGCCGCCGTAAAAAATCATACAAAGACCGACGCAGGAAGCAGCTATTACCTCACTGGTGAAATAACGGGAAACGGCAAGCCGCTCAGAATAGGCTTTTCCGGCGTTGTGAATTTTGAAATCAGTTCAATTTTATTACATACGGTTGACGCGTCCGCAGAAAATCAGGTTACCGTTGTATACTGTGACGACGGCGAATATAAAGCCGAGTTTGAAACAGCGGACGGAGCTTTAAAAACCCCCGTCAAGGACGGTAAGAAATTCGTCGGTTGGTATTCCGCTTCCGATTACAGCGGCGAAAAGGTTACACTTGCGACCGCAGGCGCCGTACTTTACGCTAAATGGATTGATTTGATAAAGGGCGACCTGAACGAAGACGGAGCTGTAGATATCATAGATCTTGTGATTCTCAAAAAGGCGTCGGTAAATCTCAATACAGATTTAAAATATGATTTGGACGGCGATTCTCAACCCGCAAACGCAGGGGATCTCTCGTTCCTCAGAAGATTGCTTTTAGGTATAATCGGGTAATACCGCAGTACCTTAATATCCGATTTATATATCAAAATTAAATATTTTTCGTTTAAAACCGGAAGCTTGCGGTATGCTACATAAGACGGCAGTTTTGCAAAGATGTCTTGCAAGAATTTTTGCTTTGTGGTATAATACATAAAAACAAGCTTCCGGGGATGATATTTTGGCATTTTATGTTTTGCGCTTTCTGAATTCGACTAAAAAACTTTCCGATGAGAGAAGCTTTTTCTATCATAACGATGTTATAGTAAAAAGAATGACGGATATTTACCGAAAAAAGCTCAAGGTTATCGATACCTTTTCTTTTGATGAATTTATTTCGTTAGCCGCTCACGATGAAGAGGCAGTCGCGTTTTTTATAAAAACCAAAATTGATTTGGACGATTACAGCGAATGGGTAATTGAAAAATGCTATGAGAAGAATATTCCGGTAATATTAAAGGACGATTTTTTAAACGTTCCGTTTAATATCAGGCACGCCAATATGATAAGCAACGATATAGCCGATAAGTCAAATATAATTCTTAATTACTGCGTAACAAACAACAGAAAAAATCTGGCGGTTTACGGCTTAAATCCCCGCTCAAATGCCGATATGAAATTGGCGGAGGGAATATATCAGAGGTGGACTGCGCTTGAGCCTGAAGATATTTATACGGTTGTAAACGGTCTTGATAATTGCTATGAAAGCTTTTTTGAAAATCGGGATAAATATGACGTTGTTATTTTGGTAAACGACCTTGTGGCTATTGATTTGATAGAAAGGCTTAAGCACAGCGACCCCGAATACATTGAAAAAACCTTTTTTATCGGTTCAATGAACAGCTTGTTGTCAAGGCTTTATTATCCGTCGCTTACGTCCTCAAGCTATAAACAGACCTCAGGGGCAATAATGCTTTACAGATTATATGAGCTTTGCGTTAAAAACAGAAACGATTTCGGAAGTGTTAATATAATGCTCAAAAATTATTTCACTTCAAGAGACACTACCGCCAATATACCATTTGAGCAAAGCACCGATTGCTTTAAGCCTGCAAACCGAAGGCTCAATTTTGACAGCAGTGTTGAAGAAATAGAGACTCCCGAAATACCGATAATGATTGAAAGTATGCTAAGCTCAATTGATTTGAACGACCTGAAAATAATCGGTATGCTTATTCGCGGCAAAACCGCCTTGGAAATAGCCGACAGTCTTTTTATGTCTTTAAGCTCCGTAAAGCACAAAATGTCAAATTTATATAAGCTTCTTAACGTAAAGCGGAAAAAGGATTTTATAGATACGGTAAAGCCTTATATAAATTTGAAATATCTTGACGATTATATTAGGGAACAAAGTACAGTTTAAATAAAAAAATTATGAATAATTACACTCAACAAATTAAAGGGCTTTTAAAGGAAATGACGCTGCGAGAAAAGCTTGCCCAAATGTCTCAAACGGTGGCGGGCTATCGCTGTTTTGAAAGAAACGGTGAAGAATTTGCTTTAAAAGACGAATTTAAAAATTTTATAAGCAATTACGGCGCAATGGGCGCTATCAGCAACTTTTTACGTGCCGACGGCTTTACACAGCATAATTGGGGGACGGGTATCGAGCCCCGCCACAGAGTTAAATTTGCCAATATGATGCAAAAGTTCATACTCGACAATGCAAGAGTGAAAATTCCCGTTCTTGTTGAGGTGGAAGCAAACCATGGCGTTCATGCTTTGGGCAGTACGGTTTTTCCCACAAATTTATGCATCGGCTCTTCCTTTAATCCCGGACTTTATTCCGAAATGATGGATACTGTCGGTAAAGAAATCGAGCTTTCGGCAAATCATATCGGATTTGTTACTATGCTTGATGTTGCCCGCGACCCTCGCTGGGGCAGAACGGAGGAGCTTTTTTCTGAAGATCCTTATTTGATTTCCGAATTTGCCAAAGCCGGCGTTGAGGGCTTCAAGAAAAACAATGCGCTTATTTGCTGTAAGCATTACTGCGCGGCAGGGGATTGCTTCGGCGGTATGAATACAGAGGAGGTCAATGTCGGAATAAGGGAGCTTCACGATATTCATTTACCTCCGACCGAAAAAGCTGTAAAAGCCGGCGCAGATATAATTATGGCGGCATACAACACGGTTGACGGCGTGCCGTGCCATATCAATTCCTATCTTCTAAGGGAAGTTTTAAGAAAACAAATGGGATTTAAGGGAATAACCCTTTCCGACGGTTGGGCTGTTCCGAGAGTAATTGAACAAATGGGGCAGGACCCTGTAACGGGAGCTGCCAATGTTTTAAAGGCAGGCATTGATTTAAGCCTTGCCGACGCAGGCGCCTATTTAAAGCTTGAGGCTGCGGCAGAAGAAGGGCTTGCGGATATAAAGCTTATTGACGAGTCGGTAACGAGAATACTTGAAAAGAAATGCGAATTAGGACTTTTTGATAATCCCTATATTAAAGAGGACGACTCGCTTTCGGTATTTATTGAAAGCGGAATACAGAAAAAGCTGGCTTATGATATGGCGGCGGAATCTATCGTATTACTTAAAAATAACGGCATATTACCTATAGACAATAATAAAAGGGTTGCCCTGATAGGCGAGCATGCGGCTGATATTTACTATCAGTTAGGCGACTATACACCCTTTGTAGACGATCAGGCAAGGGCTATTAAGGATGTCTTTAAGGAAACGCTCAATTTGTCGGGATTTACAAAGGGGTGGAGCTTTACAGGCGATACAGAGGATTTTGATAATGCTTTAAGGCTTTGCGAAGGATCCGATGTTATAATTGTAACAATAGGCGGAAGTACGGCGAAAAATAACTCAAATCTTACCTACGATTTTAATAACGGGGCGGCAATTAAGGCAAAAAAATTCCTTGACTGCGGAGAGGGTATGGATATTTCGGATATTTCATTACCCGGCAATCAGCTTGAATTGATAGAGACTCTCAAGAGAACCGGCAAGCCGATCATAGCTTTGCTTATTGCGGGCAGACCTTACGATATAACAAGAGTAAGCGAAATTGCCGACGCTGTGCTTACAGCGTGGTATCCGGGTGAAGAGGGAGGCCGTGCTTTGTCGGACATTTTAATGGGTAAGGTTAATCCGTCCGGTAAGCTTTCAGTATCTATTCCGTATGCACCCACCTGCCTGCCGGCATATTACAACCGCATCACAAGCGCACAGTCGTCGGTTTCCGATGATTGGGTAGTTAATACATATGGCGATAATAATAAAAGAGTTTTATATCCTTTCGGTTACGGACTTTCATATTCTGATTTTGAATACGTTTCAATGGAGGTTACCGAAAAGGGCGCTTGCTTGTTTGAAGTAAAAGCGGTAATCAGAAACGTATCGGATATCGGCGGCAAAGAGGCAGTTCAGCTTTATATTCACGGAAAGGGCAATTCTATCCGCCGCAGGGTTAAAGAATTAAAGAGCTTTAAAAAGATCTACATTGCCCCCCACAGTGAGCAAACCGTAACGTTTACATTGGGCTATGACGAGCTAAGGATTTTTTCTTGCAATAACAGGTATGAACTTGAAAACGGTAAGGTTGAAATTTATATAGGTTCAGGGGATAATTTACCTCTCCGTACAGAAATTGAAATAAGGGTATAGGCAAACAAAAAGAACGTTCTTCATTACATTTTTGCGAAGCTGCAGACAAATTATAATAACGAACAGAAAAAGCTGCCAATGCAGCAGCATAAGCGAAACAAAACAAAAAAACAGAGTGTTGTTACAAATAACCTCTCGGCTACTATAACAACACTCTGTATGGCTGGGGTGGCGAGATTCGAACTCACGAATGCAGCAGTCAAAGTGCTGTGTCTTACCGCTTGACGACACCCCAATATTATAACAGTGTTATTCTAACACAAGTACACTTGTTTTGCAAGCATTTTTTATTTGTCTTTATAAAAATTCCGCCGCATTTTTATTGCGGCGGAATTTTGCAAACGAAAATTATTTATCCTGCCCGTATTTTGCCACAATTTTCTTAATGCGGTCTACCGGGTCTAACAGGCTGCTTATGGAATTATCGTAATTGAGGGTTTCAACAAGCAGTGCAATGTACTTTGACATGTTTACGCTGCAGTACCAATCGCGGTCGAGCAGCTCCTGCGGCTGGTAAATAAGGTTGGTGGTGAAAATTTTATCAATCTTGCCGTCGGCATAGTATTGGTCGAATTTTTCAAAGCCTTCAACAAAAAGACCGAAGGTGGAGAAGATGAATATTCTGCCCGCGCCCTTTTCTTTGAGCTTTGCGGCTATATCGAGCATTGATTCGCCCGAGGAGATCATATCGTCAACCAAAATAAGGTCCTTGCCGGTTATATCGTTTCCGAGAAACTCGTGTGCCTCAATCGGGTTTCTGCCGTTTACTACCACAGAATAGTTGCGGCGCTTGTAGAACATACCGAGGTCAAGACCCAAAACGGAGGAATAATAGATGCAGCGACCCATACCGCCCTCATCGGGGGATACTATCATAGTGTGGTCGCGGTCAAGCTTAATATCGGGAACGGTTTTTAACAGAGCCTTTATCATCTGGTAAGCTGCCTGAACATTATCAAAGCCGTCAAGCGGGATTGCGTTGTTTACGCGGGGGTCGTGCGCGTCGAATGTTACTATATTCTTGACGCCCATTGCCACAAGCTCCTGGAGCGCCATTGCGCAGTCCATAGATTCGCGGGTGGTTCTTCTGTGCTGTCTGCCTTCATACAGCATAGGCATTATAACGGTTATTCTTCTTGCCTTGCCGCCGAGCGCCGCTATTATGCGCTTTAAATCCTGGTAGTGGTCATCAGGACTCATAGGAACGGTCTGACCGTACATTTTGTAGGTTACGCTGTAATTAAAGCAATCACAAAGAATGTAGGCATCAAGTCCGCGTGCCGTGTGCTTTAAAACCGCCTTTGCCTCGCCCGTTCCGAAGCGCGGGCAGTTAGCCGGAACCACAAAGGATTCATCATCCGGAATATTGCGCCATTGCTTTAAGTAATAGTCTACCTGTGAGGCTATGTCCTCGCAGCCGCGCATGCTTATCAGCGCCAGATCCCCGAAAGGGGTGTGCTTAAAATTGATACTTGCCATATAAAAGCCCTCCGTTGCATTTTTATACTTCTATTTTATCACAAAACATTCGACACAAAAAGACTTTTTTTGAAAAATTTTAAATAATATTTTCCGCCTGTTATATCATAAAATTTATAGCATAAATATAAAAAAATACATAACGCGGTTTTTTTGAAAAAAAGCTTGATTTTTTTCGGCAGGTGTGGTATAATTGCATTACTAAGCAAAGAAAGGTGAGTGGGGCGACCCGCTCACTTTTGTTTTGTGAGCAGGGAGCAGTGAAAAAATGGCAAATTCGGCTGAAAAGGTCTACGAGCTTATAAAGGACGCGGTAGCGGCAGAGGGCGTAGGGCTTTGGGACGTGCGCTTTTTAAAGGAGGGTGCGTCGTGGTACCTGAGGGTATTTATTGATAAACCCGAGGGCATAAGCATTGACGACTGTACGAACGTATCGCACGCTATCGACCCGATTATAGACGAGGCGGATCCGATTGACGTATCGTACTATTTAGAGGTGTGCTCGCCGGGCATTGAGCGGGAGCTGACAAGGCACCGGCATTATGAGGAATCAGTAGGCAAGCCGGTTCGTTTAAAGCTTTACAAGGCGTATGACGGCAAAAAAGAGCTTACGGGAACGCTTGAAAACGTGGGCGAAGATAGCGTTACGCTGAATACGGGCACAGACGTGCTCACTGTGGAATTTAAAAATATATCAAAAGCAAATCTTTGCGATTTTGAGTAATGGAGGAAAACGGAAAATGGCAGCAAGAAAAACATCAAAGGCTAAAACCGATAACAATAAGGAGTTTTTTGAAGCTTTAAAGCTTATGGAGGAAGAAAGGGGCATACCGCGCGAATTTATTGCGGATAAAATTGCCGAGGCGATAGTTGTTGCGGCTCGTAAGGATTACGGCGGCAGCGATATTGTATCCTGCGTTATTGATACCGAAAAGGAAATTTTCAATGTTACCGCCCGCAAAACAATTGTTGACGAGGTTACAAACCGTTATACCGAAATTTCAAAGGAGGACGCCGCGGCTATTGACCCCGCGTCTTTGGAGCACGGATTTATTGATATAAAGCTTGACCCGAGAAAGTTCGGCAGAGTGGTAGCCCAAAATTCAAAAAATAATTTCCGACAGGGCGTAAGAGAGGCGGAAAGGGGTCAGGTGCTGGCAGAGTTCCAGAGCCATAACCGCGAGCTTGTAACGGCGGTTATTCAGCGAATTGACCCCAAAACCGGCAATGCAATACTTACAATAGGCTCAAACGAGGCGACCCTGCCGAAAACCGAGCAGGTGCCCGATGAGGTGCTTACAGAGGGCGACCACATAAAGGTGTATGTGGTGGACGTAAAGGAAACCGAGCGCGGAGCGAGAATAATGCTCTCCCGCACACACCCCTGCCTTGTAAAGCGCTTGTTTGAAACCGAGGTGCCCGAGATATTCGACGGTACTATTGAAATTAAATCTGTATCTCGCCAGGCGGGTTCGAGAACAAAGCTTGCGGTATGGTCTGCCAACCCCGAAATTGACGCCGTGGGCGCCTGCATAGGCCCGAGAGGCGCGCGCGTTAACAAGATAGTTGAGGAATTAGCCGGTGAAAAGATAGATATTGTTAAATACAGCGACGACCCGCACGAGTTTGTAGCCGAGGCGCTTTCACCCGCAAAGGTTGTGGCGGTTGAAATTGAAAGCGAAGACCCGAAGGTTTGCAAGGTGAGCGTACCGGAGTCACAGTTATCGCTTGCAATAGGCAACAAGGGGCAGAACGTAAGGCTTGCCGCAAAGCTTACCGGCTGGAAGATAGATATTCATCCCGAAAGCGGATTTTTCGGCGAATAAGCAGTTGAAAGGAGCCTTTGAGCTATGGGGAGCGGAAAAATACCAATGCGAATGTGCACCGGCTGCCGCGAGATGAAACCGAAACGCGAGCTTATGCGCATAGTAAAAACACCGAGCTGCGAAATAAAAGCGGACGCTACGGGAAAGCTGAACGGCAGAGGGGCGTATATATGCAAATCGCCCGAGTGCCTTAAAAAGGCAAGAAAATCCGGAGCGCTGCAAAGAGCGTTCGGAGAAAACGTGCCGGACAGCGTTTGGGAAACGATTGAAACGGAGCTTGGGGAAAGTGAAAAATAAGCTTTTGACTTTACTGGGCTTTGCGGCGAAATCGGGGAACATAAGCTACGGTATGGCTAAAGCGCGCGAGTCGCTTGCAAAGGGGAAAGCCAGACTTGCCGTGAGTGCCGCGGACGTATCCGAAAAAAGCCGCAAGGAAATAGGTTTTTTCTGTGAAAAGCATAACGTTAAGCTGATTGTGCTTGAGGGCTTTGATATATTGACCGTGTCGGACGCTGTCGGTCGGAGATGCGGAATTTTAACTATAAACGACAGCGGTTTTGCCGACGCTTTTTTAAAGGCGTACGTTGAAGGAGGAAAAGCTAATGACGAATAAATACAAAATAAGCGAGCTTGCAAAGGATTTCGGGCTTACTTCAAAGGATATAATAAAGATTATTGCCGAGAAAACAGGGGCCGACAAAAAGAGCAGCACCGCCCTGGACGAAAAGGAAATAAGCCTTGTTTTTGACACGCTTACAAAGCAAAACGAGGTTAAAAGCTTTGCCGATTATTTTGCTACGGGAGCGGAATCAAGAGCGGCGGCGAAAAAGGCAAGGGAAGAAGAAAAAAATAAAAAGCTTGCCGAGCAGATGGCGATTTTAGAGCAGCTTAAAGCCGCAGCAGCCGCGCAGAACGGTGAAAAACCTGCCGAACCCGTAAAAGCGGAGAAAAAGGCTGAGCCGAAAAAGGCGGAGGTAAAGGCAGAGGTAAAAGCCGAGACTGCAAAGCCTGCCGAGAAAAAGGCTGAGGAAAAGCTTGCTGCCGATAAGAAGCCTGAGCAGGCGGCAAAGCCGGCAGAAAAGAAACCGGAGGAAAAGAAGCAGCCCGAGCCTAAAAAAGAGGAAAGGAAGGCAGAGGAAAAGAAGCCCGAGGAGAAAAAGCACGGCGTTTCAGACCCCAAGCCCTTTGTTTCGCAGAAAAAGGATAAAAAGCCGGGTGAGGCACCGAAGCGCGGACCTGCCGAGATACGCCATATTGACACCCGCACTTCAAACGTTAATATTGATAAATACAACGAGAAATACGAGCGCATAGCGCCCGCAAACACTATGCGCGATAACTTCTCAAGAAAACAGAAGATAAAGCAGAAATCGCAGGATTACCGCCGCCCGCAGGGTGCAAAGCGCGAGACCGAGGCGGATAAAATGCGCAGACTCCAGTTAGAGCGCATAAAGAAGACCCCGATAACCGTTACCGTCGGCGATGAAATTACAGTCGGCGAGTTGGCGGCAGCACTTAAAAAGACTGCGGCAGAGGTTATTAAGGTTCTCTTGAAGCTTGGAATGATGGCAACCGTAAACCAGGTTATTGATTATGATACTGCCGAAATAGTAGTAACCGAAATGGGCGCTAAAATTGAAAAGCAGGTTGTTGTTACAATTGAAGAGCGCATTATGGACGACACCGAGGATAACGCCGAAAACCTAAAGCCGAGAAGCCCTGTTGTGGTTGTTATGGGTCACGTTGACCACGGTAAGACCTCACTGCTTGACGCTATAAGAAACACCGCCGTTACCGATACCGAGGCGGGCGGAATTACCCAGCACATAGGCGCTTACAGGGTAAACTGCAACGGGCAGGATATTACCTTCCTTGATACTCCGGGCCACGCGGCGTTCACCTCAATGCGTAAGCGTGGCGCTATGGCTACAGATATTGCGGTGCTTGTTGTCGCGGCGGACGACGGTATTATGCCGCAGACCATTGAGGCTATAAACCACGCCAAGGCGGCGGAGGTGCAGATAATTGTTGCCATAAATAAAATGGATAAGCCCGAGGCTAACCCCGACAGAGTTTTGCAGCAGCTGACCGAGCACGGTCTTGTTCCCGAAAAGTGGGGCGGCGATGTTATATGTGTGCCTGTTTCGGCTAAGACCCACGAAGGAATTGACAGCCTGCTTGAAAACATTCTGCTGGTTGCCGAGGTTATGGAGCTTAAAGCCAACCCCGACCGCAAGGCAAAGGGTATTGTTATTGAAGCAAGGCTTGATAAGGGCAGAGGTCCTGTGGCTTCCCTACTTGTTCAGAACGGAACGCTCAAAAGCGGCGATATAATAGTAGCGGGCACTGCCGTGGGCAGAGTTCGCGTTATGACGAACGAAAACGGCAAGGAGCTGAAAGAAGCAGGTCCATCTGTTCCGGTTGAAATTACCGGTCTTGCCGAAACGCCAAACGCGGGCGATATTTTTGACGCGGTGACCGATGAAAGACTGGCGCGTGAGCTGGTTGAGCAGAGAAAGCAGAAGGCTAAGGAGGAGCTGTTCAACGCAAAACAGCGCGTAACGCTTGATAACCTCTTTGATCAATTAAGCGAGGGCGATTTAAAGGAGCTTAATATTATTGTTAAGGCAGACGTTCAGGGCAGCGTTGAGGCGGTTCGCGACAGTCTTGAAAAGCTCTCAAACGACGAGGTAAAGGTTCGAGTTATACACGGCGGCGTGGGCGCTATAAACGAGTCCGACGTTATGCTGGCGCAGACCTCGGGGGCTATTATAGTAGGCTTTAACGTCCGCCCCGACGGCGTTGCAAAAACAGCGGCAGAGCGCGATGGCGTTGATATGCGTATGTACCGCGTAATTTACGATTGCATTGAAGAAATAAAGGCGGCAATGAAAGGTATGCTGGCGCCTAAGTTCCGTGAAAATCAGCTCGGAACAGCCGAGGTGCGCAATGTTTACAAGATTTCCAACGTCGGCACGGTTGCAGGCTGCTATATTACAAACGGCAAGGTCACCCGTGCCTGCCAGATACGCGTTGTTCGCGACGGTATTGTTATTTGCGAGGATAAGATAGCGTCACTCCGCCGCTTTAAGGACGACGTAAAGGAAGTAGCACAGGGCTACGAGTGCGGCATAGGGCTTGAGAAGTTTGCGGATATTAAAGAGGGCGACGTTTTTGAAGCCTTTATTATGGAGGAGTACAGAGACTGATGGCCGGTTACAGAATTGACCGTATAACGTCTGACATAAAGCTTGCATTATCTGAGCTTTTGCGGAATATGAAGGACCCGAGGGTAAGTCAGCTTTTAAGCATTGTAAAGGTTGACGTTTCGGGCGACCTTTCCTATGCTACGGTTTATGTCAGCGCGATAGAGGGCTACGAAAAAACCGTAAGCTCGGTAAAGGCACTTAAAGGCGCGGCGGGCTTTCTCCGCCGCGAGCTGGGCGCACGCTTAACTCTCAGAAAGGTGCCCGAGCTGCGCTTTGTGGCGGACGACTCTATTGAGCAGAGCGCCAATATTTCAAGAATTATTGAGTCCTTGAACGGGGAAAATAAGAATGAAGAAAAATAAACAGGAAAACGGCTGCCGCGAGCTTACTCTCAGGCAGACCGCGAAATATCTGCATAAGCATGATAATTATATTATTCTGACCCATGCCTCGCCGGACGGGGACACGCTGGGCTCTGCCTATGCGCTTTACTACGCGCTTAAAGAAATAGGCAAGGCGGCGTGCGTTATTTGCCCGGACGTTATACCCGAAAAGTATAACTATTTTGCAAGGCAGACCGACCATGTTTCCCGCGATGACGCGACAGTTGTGGCGGTTGACGTGGCGGATAAACGTCTGCTCGGCGGGCTTGAAGAAGAATTTGGAGATATAGTTGACCTTAACATTGACCACCATATTTCCAACCTGCGGTTTGCAAAGAATTTGTTTTTAGACGCGGACGCCGCGGCGACAGCCGAGAGTATGTATGAGCTGCTCGGCATTATGAAGGTAAACATTAACGATGTTACCGCAAAGGCGCTTTACACGGGTATTGCAACCGATACGGGCTGCTTTAAATACTCAAATGTTACTGCCAAAACACATATGATAACGGCGCAGCTTTACGAGTATAATATTGACGCGCCCGAAATTAACCGCATTATGTTTGATACAAAATCGCGCAAGCTCTTAGAGCTTGAAAGAATGGTGCTTGACGCCTCGGAATTTCATTTTGGCGGGAAGTGCATACTTTTGCCGGTTACTGCCGAAATGCAGGAAAAAACAGGTTGCAGCGGAACAGAGCTTGAGGGCATTGCCGTTATTTCACGCAGTGTTGAGGGCGTTATTGCCGGAATTACGGTAAAACAGACCGATGACGCGGAGTTTAAGGTGTCCCTCCGCACATATCCGCCGCTTGATGCCTCGGCAATTTGCAGAAGGCTCGGCGGCGGCGGTCATAAGGGCGCCGCGGGCGCCAGCGTAAACGGCACCTTAGATGAAGTTAAGGCGGCTGTGCTTAAAGCGGTGGAGGAAACTATGGAGGAATGTAATGCAGGGGCTGATATTACTCGATAAACCCGGCGGCATTACCTCGTTCGGCGCGGTGGCGCGGGTAAAAAGAACGGCGCATGAAAAGCGCGTGGGGCACACAGGCACGCTTGATCCCATGGCAACGGGTGTTCTGCCGGTTTTGCTGGGCAGAGCAACGGCGCTCTCGGGTCTGCTGCTTGACGCCGATAAACGCTACACCGCCGAAATAAAGCTCGGCACCGTTACCGATACCGATGATATAACGGGCAGCGTTTTATCGCAAAGCGCGGTTAATGTAACCGAAAAAGAGCTTGAAGACGCGCTTTTGCACTTCACGGGCAAAATAAAGCAGCGTCCGCCCGCTTACAGCGCCTTGAAAAAGGACGGCGTGCCGATGTACCGCTTAGCGCGGCGGGGTGATATGCCCGAAATACCCGAAAGGGAAGTTGAAATTTTTGAAATATCGCAGCCCACGGGTTTAACGGGCGGTACTTTTAAAATAGACGTGCACGTTTCAAAGGGAACGTATATCAGGTCGTTAGCGCGCGATTTGGGCGAATATTTAGGCTGCGGGGCGTGCCTTTCGGCGCTGCGCCGCACATATGCGGGCGGCTTTAATATTTCGGAATGCACAGCGCTTGATGATATTTCGGAAGAAAATATTTCGCAGCATATTGTAAGCGAGGAAAAAGCTGTGGCTTACCTGCGCGAGGTAAAGGTTACCGAAAAGCAGGCGGTGCGCTTTTGCAACGGCGGTAAGCTTTCGTTTGACAGATTGCGACTTACAGACGCTAAAGAAAACGAGCTTTTCAGAGTGAAGTTCGGCGGGCTGTTTTTAGGCATAGGCGCTGCCGAAAACGAAAAGGAGCAGCTTGCTATTAAATGTATTATAAATTACCCGGAGGAAATGAAAAGATGAAGACCGCATTGGCTTTGGGTACGTTTGACGGGCTGCACAAGGGTCACCGCGAGGTTTTAAGGCTGCCCGACGGCTGCAAAAAAATTGCGGTTATCTTCCCGCTACCGCCGAAAGCGCTTATAACCGGCAAACCGCTGGCGCTAATGCTGCCGCAGGATAAGGAAACCGCGCTTAAAGACCTTGGTATTGACGAGATTTTCACCCTTGATTTTGAAAAGGTGCGCACGATGCCACCCGAAGATTTTTTAAGGCTTTTAACCGATAAATTTTCACCCGACTTAATTTCCTGCGGCTTTAACTATCGCTTCGGCAAAAACGCCGCGGGGGATAAAAATTTGCTTGAAAAGTTTTGCAGGGAACGCGGCATTACCCTTAAATGCAGCGAGCCCGTAACCGAAAACGGCGAAACCGTATCTTCTACCGAAATAAGACGCCTTTTGCAAAGCGGCGAAACCGAAAAGGCAAACCGATTGCTGTATAAGCCTTTTTCTTATACCGCCGAGGTTATAAGCGGCGATAAACGTGGCAGAACGCTCGGCTTTCCCACGGTTAATCAGCGCTACCCGCAGTGCCTTTTACCGCCGAAATTCGGGGTGTATGTATCCCGCGTTACGGTGGACGGGCGCGAGTACGACGGCATTACCGATATAGGCGTGCGCCCCACATTTAAAATCGATTATATTATAAGTGAGACGTTTATTAAGGGCTTTTCGGGCGATATTTACGGCGATACCGTTACTGTTTCTCCACGCAGGTTTGTAAGGGGCGAGGTTAAGTTCTCGTCCGTTTCGGAGCTTAAAGCGCAAATAAACGCCGATTTAAAGGAGCTTGAAAAATGAAGCTTGATTTTTCTGCCGATAAGCTTATTTCTATGGGCATTACCGTTTTAAAGGCGGTAATAATATTGGTTGCGGGGCATTATCTCACGCTTTTTTTAATAAAGCTGATGAAGAAATCCCTTAAAAAACTAAACATTGATATTTCACTTGAAAAATTTCTTAAAAAAGCGGTAAATATAACGCTTCATATTATAATTATTCTCTCGGCGCTGAGCACTTTGGGAATTTCAACCGCGGGGCTTTTGGCGGCGCTTTCCGCGGCGGCGGTAGCCGTGGCGCTGGCGCTTAAAGATTCGCTGAGCAGTATAGCTGGCGGAATAATCCTTTTGCTCACCCGCCGCTTCCAAACGGGCGATTACGTTTGCATAAACGGCGAAAGCGGCAACGTTGTGCAGATTGATATGATGCACACCGTGCTTAAAACGATTGATAACCGCCATGTTGTAATACCCAACAGCATTGTTGTGAACAGTCAGGTTGTGGATTATTCAAGCGAGGAAACGCGCCGCCTTGACCTTACCTTCTCGGTAAGCTATGAAAACGATACCGAAAAGGTTAAGCGCGTTATTACCGATGCCATGCTTGCAAACCCCGTCGTTTTAAAAGACCCCGCGCCCTTTGTGGGAGTTACCGAGTACGCCGCAAGCTCGGTTGACTTTACGGCGCAGGCGTGGTGCAAAACGTCCGATTATCTTCCGCTTTCTTTTAAGCTGCGGGAGGAAATGCGCGCGGCGTTTGATAAAAACGGAATATCAATACCCTACAATCAGCTTGATGTTCATATAAAAAATGATTGACAAAACATAGTTTTTGACTTATATTAAATATGTTAATTTTTACCTACGAGGTGTGTTATGCGCATTTATGAAAATCCGCAAAAAACCAGTGAAAACAGGCTTAAAGCCCGCAGCTGGTATATTCCCGAGGGGGAGGGCGTTTTCCGCCCGCTTAACGGCGAGTGGCGCTTTGCCTTTTTTGAAAACGGCGATAAGGCAGGTAATATAGAGGAATGGGAAACTATTGAGGTGCCCTCCTGCTGGCAGGCAAAGGGCTATGAAAAGCCCAATTATACAAATATAAATTATCCTTACCCCTGCGACCCGCCCTATGTGCCCGATATTAACCCTATGGGCGTTTACGAGCGCAGCTTTGAGCTGACCGACGGCAGCCTTGATACATATTTGGTTTTCGAGGGCGTTTCCTCTGTTGCCGAGGTTTATATAAACGGTAAGTATGTGGGATTTACCGAGGGCAGCCACCTTATGAGCGAGTTTGATATTACCGAGTTTGTAAGCTCGGGTACAAATACCGTCAGGGTGAATGTGCGCAAATGGTGCTGCGGCAGCTACCTTGAGGATCAGGACGCTTTCCGTTATAACGGCATTTTCAGGGATGTTTATATACTTTCCCGCCCGCACGGACATCTTTTTGATATTGATATAAAGGCGCGGGATAACAGTATTTCGTGCATAGCCGACGCAGAGTATTCCGCCGAGCTTTACGATGGCGAGCAGCTGCTTGAAAGGCAAAATTCATTAAACGGCAGGGTTGTGTTCAGCGTGCCCGAGCCGAGGCTATGGACTGCCGAGAACCCTGAACTTTATACCGTAAAGCTTTACACCGAGGGCGAAACAATAACACGACGTGTAGGCTTCAGAATAATTGCAATATCTGCCGATAATGAGCTGCTTATAAACGGAAAGCCCGTTAAGCTTAAAGGCGTGAACCACCACGATACCGACCCCGAAAAGGGCTGGACTATGAGCAGCGCCGATATTCTGCGCGATTTAAAGCTGATGAAACGGCTTAACATAAACTGTGTAAGAACCTCGCACTACCCGCCGTCGCCTGAGTTTCTTGATTATTGCGATGAGCTGGGGCTGTACGTTATTCTTGAGACGGATATTGAAACGCACGGCTTTGTGCGCAGATATGCCAATGTAGGCTACGGCTATGATGTGGACGATACAATATGGCCGTGTGCGAGCGATATGTGGCATAAGGAATTTTTAGAGCGTATGGAGCGCGCCTATGAACGCGATAAAATACACACGAGCATAATTATATGGTCTACAGGCAACGAGAGCGGCTTTGGAAAAAATCAGCACGATATGATTGAGTGGGTAAAAAGCCGCGACGATATGCGCCTTGCACACTGTGAGGACGCGTCCCGCAAGGGCACACCCGATAATACCGATATTTTCTCATGGATGTACCCGAGCGTTGAAGCGCTTTGCAACACCGCAGCGGATGAAAAAATAAACCAGCCCGTGTTTATGTGCGAGTATGCGCATGCCATGGGCAACGGCCCCGGCGGAATATGGGATTACTGGGACGCAATATACAGTCATAAAAGTCTTATAGGCGGCTGCATTTGGGAATGGGCGGATCACGTCTTTCTGGAAAACGGGGTTCAGAAATACGGCGGCGACTTTGAGGGCGAGCTTACTAACGACGGTAATTTCTGCTGTGACGGAATGGTATTTGCCGACCGCAGCTTTAAGGCGGGCACGCTGGAAATTAAAAATACATATGCGCCTTTCCGCATCAAGTGGGAAAACGGAGCATTGCAGCTTAAAAACTGCTTTGATTTCACCTCGTTTGACGGGTATTCCTTTGAATATGAAATAACGGCGGACGAAGAAAGCCTTGAAAAGAAAATAGTAAGGCTGAATACTCGCCCCGGCGAGACCTTTGTGCTGGCACCTGCGGTGTCACTGCCCGAAAAAAGCCGCTTAGGCTGCTATATAACCGTTAAAATGACCGACCTTGAAGGCAGCGAGGTGGGCAGATTACAGGTGGAAATTCCTACCGATAAAATAAAGGAAGAAATTACCGCCGAGCCGCTGGAGGTTACCGAGACGGAGTTTGAAATTACGGCAGAGGGCGAAGGCTTTTGCTATGTGCTTTCAAAGCAGACCGGATTTTTTGAAAGCATTGTAAAGGGCGGTGAGGAATTACTCACAAAGCCTATGAATCTTTCATATTTCCGCGCCACTACCGATAACGACCGAAACGTCAAGGCGCTTTGGGACAGAACGAATATATGGCAGGGCGAAAATTTCGACTGCGTGTTCAATAAGGTTTATTCTGCCAAAATACAGGGCAATAGGGCGTCGTTTAATATGTCGTCTGCCGGTGTTTCGCACCTGCCCTTCTTTAAATACACGCTTAATTACGAATTTTTTGCCGACGGCAGCGTTAAAACCGAGCTTTGCGGCGATATTCGCGAAAATGTTATCTGGCTGCCGCGCTTGGGCTTTGAGCTGGCGCTGCCGCTGACAGACGGTAAATTCAAATATTTCGGAAACGGTCCGCTTGAAAGCTACCGCGATATGACCCACCACGGGGTGATAGGTGTTCATTCGTCCGACGCAGGCAGCGAGTATGTGAATTACGTCCGCCCGCAGGAGCACGGCAACCACACCGATTGCAAATGGCTTGAAATTTCGGATAAGCTGCGCTTTGAGGCAGAGGACAAAATGGAAATATGCGTTTTGTCGCACAGCATAGAGCAGCTGACGGCGGCTGAACATACCGATGAAATAGCCGAGCCTGACGCTACACATATAAGAATCGATTACAAGGTTTCGGGCATTGGCTCCGCTTCGTGCGGTCCCGAGCTTGATAAGAAGTACCGATTGGATGAAAAGCACATTTCATTCACATTTAAAATGAGTCTGATATAATGCTTTGCGGCTGTTATCTGTTTTGGCAGATAACAGCCGCATTTTTTGAAGTAAGAGTGAAGAGGTAAGAGGTAAAAAGTAAAAATCCCCATTCTTACGAATGAGGATTTTTGAAAGTAGTGACCTACTTTGATACAAAATGCACACCCGCTCAGACTTTTCGTTAAAAGGTGCACACCCTTAAATCTCAATACCCTTAGAAATGAAAGCCCTCGATAAATTGGAAGTTTACGATTTCTTAATCGGATGTCTAATTACAGTTTTCCATTTCTCTGGGGCAACCTTTCTTGCATCAGACATATAAATCTCGTGGTGCAATCTATCTTCGTTAATATTATTAACATACCCATTTTGTTCTAAATAAGGATCCATAAGAGCAACGGTTGCTGGCTCATTATCAAAAGAACCCATATTCATAATTTGAACGCATAATCCCTCATCAATCGTAAAATACTCTGCTAACGAACAATCAAGTTTCTTCTTTTGAAGTCAGGCAGGCGATTAATATACCACCTAGAACACTAACAATCTAATTCTATATGATTAAATCACTGTAATGAATATGTATATCTTCACAATCTATAAACATTACATAAAACACCCTGCCATATTGAGGTGTCTCCACAATTCTTCCATGGTCAAGAACAGAAATATAAGAACCGTCACTTTTTCTCATATGAAAATAAATATAGTCATTTTCATTGCCACCGTCAATCTGTTTCCAGATGCTGGATTCAATCATTTTCAAACACTTTTTAACATCATCTATTTTATTTGAATATTTTAACAACGATTTATTCACATCAACTTTAACTGGTGGCGTCAGTTCAAACATATGCGTTAAATTTTCGCAATATGAGCCTCTAATGCATTTTGCTGGCATTACTAAATTAATATAATTCCAATTATATGCGCTTTCGATTGCAGAACATGTTCTGTACAATATTCCATCAAAGTCCAACTTATCCCTCAGCCATAACAATAATTGCTGCGGAAATATATATTCTTCAATAAAAGGAACATTTCTATTTATTACCGAAATAGAACACGCTGCTCTTAGGGGAAACGATACCAAATACTTCAAAATTAAATTATTTAAGTATGTTCTTTCATTACAGGTTTTACAATTGTTATAACAGCAAACTATAGTACTAATAAAATCGACAGGAGCTATTGAAAAATTAATCAAATTTATCGGTTGTTCATCCGAAGCGTTAAGTTTAAACGCTGAATAACTAAAATGCTTTGGCATTCCACATTCGAACCAACACATTTCTACGCCCGTAGACAAATACAAACAAGGGTATCCCGGAATACTATATCTATACGAATTTATCAAAGAGCGTTTTCCCATAGGAATATGAAATAAATCTTTTCGTTCTTTAAAATCTTCAGCACCAATGCGAATTCGATAATATTGCTTAAATGATTCATTTCCGTTGGTCCTGACTTCTATATTAGAAATATACATTTTAGTTTTAGACATCATATAGGTCAAAAACCTTAAGGATGTTTGAACACAGCAATTTGATTGTAGAGATATTTTCTGCAACCAAATCATACACATCTTGTTCTAAGAAGCAGTTTTCATTACGAACTATCATTCTCTCTAAATCGGAAATAAATTGTTCATAATAATTTTTTAAGAAATTTTGAACCGTTTCAGTTGACCGCATCAGCGGAAGACGGTGTGTTAAAATAATTGAAAACAAATTATCAGATGGTAACATCAATTCCCCCTGCTTATCTCATTCAAAATCAAATATAAAAAGCATTTTAATCTCGCAGATTTGCAATGTTTATAACCTTACGATAAAATTATATCACAAAACTTTAAGGAGGTCAATTTTATGAAAAAGCACATTACAGATGAGCGCACAGGACTGAAATATGAGTTGGTCGGTGATTATTACATAATCGCCGGAGACGATGAGCCGGATGAAGAGCAAAAGCTAATCGGGATATGGGGACAGCGGCATCTTCGCTATCTGAAAAATCACCGCAAAGTGCTTTACATCAACTTGTTGACAAGCGGCAAATTAAACAACTACCTTGCTAACATTGACCGTCAGGCTGAGAAAAAGTTTGAACGGCTGGTAAAGCAGGCGGCTGTGGCAGAAGGTGTTACCGAGCAGCTGAAAGCCGCCGACCAAATGGCTTGGGTCGCCAGAATGAACAGCATACGAAATCGAGCTATTGAGATTATAAACAGTGAAATTATTTTTATATAAAAATAGAGGGTATGCAGTATTGAGCCGCATACCCTATTATTTTCGGTTTAATTTATAACTTCCGCCGTCTGTTCCGATACCACCTACGAGGGTCAAAACACCGTCATGGGTTTTAAATGTGTATTCACAGTCACGGACAATATCTTTTGTGAAATCTAAAATAAACTTTCTGCCTTATTACTTAGTTCTTCCGCCTGCTTTTCAAGTGTGCGGTAATCAACCTTGCCGATAGGCGTGTTGGGAAATGAATCAACAAAAACGGTTTCAACAGGTTTCATATATGTTGGCAGTTTTTTATCACAATATGAGTCAAGGGCCGCTTTGTCTATATTGCAATCCTCGCATGGGATGATATACGCTACAGGTTCATAATAAGTAGTCCCCTTAATATATCTTGCAACAACTGTGCAGTCATATATTTCCGGGAGTTCTTTTAAAATTTGTTCAACAAAAACAGGGAATATTTTCGCAGGCGCACCGGCAAACTCCGTCAGGTATATTCTTCGGATTCTGCCTTTATGAAAGAGCAATCCGTTTTCATCCACATATCCCATATCGCCTGTTCTGATCCAGCGTATTCCGTCTTTATCCTTCGAAATAACCTGATTTGTCGATTCGGGGCTGTTTAAATAGCCAATCATAATTGAGGGACTGCTGACCCATATTTCGCCGATTTGACCGTATTTCAGCTCTTTTCCGCTGTCAATATCACGGATTGCTATTGTGTTCGTTACAAGTGGAATTCCAACGCTTTCATATGCGTTTGCACCTTGGAAAGTAGTACAACAGGTTGCTCCGAGTTCTGTCATTCCGTATCCTTTGACAACCTCGTATTTACACCCATGTGCTTTAAGAAAATTATTTACTTCTTCTTCGGTCTTTGCGTTTAGAGTGTCTCCGCCCATAGCTGCGGCACAAAGGAACGAAAGATCCATATTTTTTATCAGTGGGGATTCCGCCAAATATCGCAAATGGTCTGCTCCGGCAGAAAAATGATTGGGTTTGTACTTTTTAAATAGCTTCGGAAAGTTTTTGGGTTCGAAGATGGGATACAGTATTAGTTGCAAACCGTGAGAAAGCACCGAATGAATTGCCAATGATAAGCCGTAAACAATAAATAGGGGTAAATCGTTATAAAACTTATCCTGCCGCTTAAATGGTATCCCTACATATTTATATCCGTGAGCAACAGAATTTAGACAATCGTCAGAGAGCATTACTCCCTTAGGAACACCAGTAGTTCCGCCCGTAAATGAAATAATAAAACAGCGGTCTTTTTCATAGTTACAAATTTCATAATCACAATTTCTGCCGTTTTTTATAAAATCGTGCCACAAAATTGCTTGGTTTACAGTTCTCGGCGGATGATGCTTTGTGTTGTAGAAAAATTGCTTTATCGAAGATAAGGAATTAACCGGAGAAATCGAAACAATGGTTTTCGCAGTACTGTTTTTAACAGCTTTGTGCATTTGGTCATAAAGCGAATCCAACGATACTACAACCTTATCTTTGATTATTTGACGGAATGCCTTTTCCTCTTATCAAATACCGTTACACCTGTCAGAACGCCGCCGCTGATAGCCGGAGGTCTTGCATCCTTTTAAATTCGAACAATCATCCGAATTAAATTAGTTTTTTCTTCCTTACAATCGCCGCAACAAGCGAAACAATATTCCAAAGAAGAGACACTCCGGAAAGAGAAACTGCTGCGGTTGCAAGAGGCTTGGAAACACTGACATTATCGCTGATCGCGGAAATGTTGCCGGCGTTCAGCGTTGTGTTGTCGGTCAGGGTTATTATCAGGTCTCCACCGTCGTCAATGCGGCATCCTTTAATACCGAGACCGTCTTTTCCGTCCTTGCCATCTTTGCCATTGGTACCATCTTTACCATTGACACCATCTTTCCCGTCCGTTCCGACGATTTTTCCGAGATTGGTTATAACTCCGTCGGTAAAGGTGAGGATAAGATTACCGTCTGCGTCGATATGAGCGGACTTGATTCCGGTACCGTTAATGCCGTTGGTTCCTGCAGTACCGGCTTCGCCCTTTGCACCGACTACTTTCCCGAGGTTATGCACAGTGTCGTCGGTAAGGGTGATGATTAGATTGCCGTTTTCATCGATTTCGGTGGTTTTTACACCGACTCCGACATTGCCCGTATCGCCCTTGTCACCTTTATCTCCGGTCACCCGTCCGGCATTGTGTACGGTCTCATCGGTAAGAGTGATAATCAAATTGCCGCTTTCATCAATCATAACGGATTTAACACCAACGCCATTCACGCCCTGTTCGCCTTTATCTCCGACTACCTTTCCGAGATTATGCACGGTATTGTCTGTAAGTGTTATGACCAGATTTCCGTTTTCATCAATTGCGACGGATTTAACTCCTACTCCTGCGGCACCGGGAGCACCTTGTTCGCCCTGACTTCCGTTATCTCCGGTGACCTTTCCGAGGTTTAACACCGTGTCGTCGGTAAGAGTAATAATGAGGTTTCCGCTTTCGTCAATAATTGCTGATTTGATTCCGATGCCGGTATCACCCTTGTCGCCTTTTACATTTTCAACGATTACGGAAAGAAGGGTGTCTCCGTCCACCGTAAAGGAAACTTCGGTCTTGTTGGTTTCGGGACTGAATTCGCCGCCGATGTACCAGCCTTTGAGGATATATGACGGCTCAAGCACGATACTCGCAACAAGAATTGTGCCTTCACGAATTTTACTGCCGCTTGTGATTTTTTCATTTTTGCTGCGCACTGTCAGCACACAGCCCTCGATCATTGTCGGGAAGGTGACGGTGTATTCCGGAATTTCCTCTACCGCCACACGGATATGCGTTTCCATCTTGATTCTGCCGGTCTTGTAGGTATAGCTCCCGTCGCCGTTATCGGACCAGCTCTCTGTGTCGGCAAGACGGTATCCATCCTTCGGCTTGACGGTTACGGTGATTTCATCGCCGAAATTGACCTTTTGACCGCTTTCAAAATCCGATGTCCCGTTTTTAACGGTAATTTCGGCGTTCTTATTCGGCATATCAACTGTGACCGTATATTTTTCGATCTCCGTAAAGTATACCTTGATATCGGTTTGGGTATCAACGGTGAGCTCATACTCGTACATATCGTAAAGCCTGTTATCTGTTATTACCGTGTCGGGAATTCCGTTTTTGGTGATAACGAGCTTTTGCACCCTATAGCCTTCTGCCGCCTGAGCGATGAAGTTGATTTTCGTTCCCACGGGAACAGCGGAACCGGACTGATAGGTCTGCTTTGTTGCCGCCATACCGGTTTCGTTGCCGCTTGCAACGGAATAGGTCAGCTTCACGGGTCTGTCGGTTTCGGAAACTCTTTCAAATTCCGCTTCGACGGTGTATTTTGTTGAGCCAAGGGTAAGCGTGTAGGTATTTGAGCCTGCCGCGTTAACAATATCCGTATTGTTTTCGGCATCTGTTATTTTCCACGACTTCAGTGTATAGCCGTTTTGCGGAACGGCGGTAAATGTTACATCGCCGGTCACCGTGCCGCCCGGAGCAGGCAGACCTGTTTCACCGACCTTTGCGGTAACTGTTCCGAGAAGGTCTTCGCCGTTCTTATATTCGCCGACAAAGATGACCTCAGCCGAATCGAATGTTTTTCGTGTGGATACGAATATGTTAGCTTCGCCGCCCAGTGCAAACGCGCACTCTATGTTGCCGTTGAGGTCGGGTCTGAATACAGTCTCTTCTCCGCCGTTATTAAGAGTCAGCGACACAAGTTCAAAGTGCCGGTTCTTTGGCGAAACTCTGATTTTAATAATATCGCTTTCATTGATCTCATCGCCCGATTTAATATTAACATTGCCGAGGTGCCGCACACTGATATCGGCGGCTTTCTCGTTGTCGATTTTATAGTTGACCTTATAGTCTCTCTTTGCTGTTGTTATGGTTGCAGAGTTTGACCAGGCACTTTCCTTATCCTTTCCGTCTACATTGCAAACGGTTGTAAGCACATATTCGTACTCTGTATTGGTTTTAAGTCCGGAAATGTCATAAGAGGTCGTGCCGACAGGAATAAGATCTGAAATCCTTTTATATTCACCGTTTTCAACTTGATAAAGATAGTAGCCCTCCGCATCCGGCCAGCCGGGAGTTTTATCGGGCTGCGACCAAGTAAGGCGTATCTCGTCTTCGTCAAGCAGTTCTGCCTCAAGGTCGACCACTGCCGGTGAAGGAGCACTGAGATTTGTCAAGTTATAGCCTATAAAGATGGTCTTGTTGTTTTCATCGCCGTAAAGGTGTCGGAACCACTGACCGAGCGTCCAGTCAAAGGTATATTGCGTGTATACGTTTGAAGGGATTCCGTTTGAGGCAAGATCCGGACCGTCGATATCATTGACCACGCCGGTACAGCCTTCGGACGATGTCTTTGTGGTGGATACACCCGAGCCGTTGCTGTAGTTAAGGCTTGTTTCAAACCCTACATCGTGTGAGAAAAGAATATTTCCGGCAACATTTGTGCTTATGGAGAAGTTGAAATAAAAACCGTGCGTCATTTCTTCGGAAACGGATTCTATATTGCTTTTTTGCCACGAAACCTCGTTAAGACCGCCGTTATGTCCGAGTCGAACGGCGAGCTTACTGAGCTGCTCTGCACCCAAATTGCTGTAAACGCCCCAGCCGAGCTGATTGTACATAAACGGGTTGCCCTCGTTTCCGTCAAGCCAGTTTGCCGCTTTATCTATTTTTACCAAGGGATAATAGCATTTTTTATCTTTGTCTATTTTATCCGATTCCCTTATGACGGCATGATATTTCTTGTTATTCATATAATCGTTATACTCATCAACAAAGCCGTTGTAGTCGTCAACGCTCAGCTGTTGATATACCGGCTGCTGCGGAATGGAAAGCGTTATGGCGGTATCTCCCGACCATTTGCCGTTTTCGTCCAGTATCTCATAGGCGTAGATAAATACAGGCGTTCTGGACACAAGCACCGTGTTGTACGCCCGTGCCTTAACCGTCAGGGAATATTCCTTCTGCAGAGCCGTGGAATAGGTTTTGCTCCATTCAAGCGAGTAGCCTGCCGAGATGTTCACCTCAACGGGGGCGAGAAGCCCTCCGTAAGAGTAAGACATTCCGACGCTGAAGGAAACATTGTTCGATGAGGACTGCTCCAACTCGAAACTCTCTGTGATTGTATATGCGGTTTCGTTTTCGCCGGAGTCACTCAGCGCGGAGAAATACGGCGCAGCCTGTATGACTGCCTTGACCTCCGGGTCGCTGTAGGCATAGCTTACGCCCTTATATTTGGCTATAACACCGTCCTGGTTTCTGTCGCAGGCGGTGAGAAGTACCTGAGCCGTACAGCCGTAGTAATCACCGTACGCTTGGTTCGGACTCCAGTATGACAATGTCAGGTCAAAGCCGTTTGCCGCCTCATAGCTGTCGCTTGTATCCGGATAGGTTGCGGAAATCATACCCTTGCTGAAGGAATATTTATCCTCGTTACCGGTTTCGGCAGAGGTTACAAACACAATCTGCTCACGTCCTGCATTGTTGCCGTCAAAGTTTCCGACGGCAACCGAGCGGAAGAATTCTGTCTTACCGCCGATCTCGCCCTCAAACCAGAAGTTGTTTGTGCTGCCGTTTGAGTTTGTGCGGAAAGAATATCCGTTTGAAGTAGTGAGCTTGTCAAGTTCTCCGGTCTGGGCATTATAGTTGTACAGCGTGCCGTTGATAAAGACGAAATCTGCGGCGCTCGCACCGTTAAAAGCAACAGCCTCTACCGCTAAAGGCGAAACAACTTCTGCGGTTCGGGAACCGGCCTTCGTCCAACCGTTGGAAGCCATCACCTTATATTCGGATTGTACAAAGCCTCTGTTTCCGTTATTAAGGAGCGTTGTATATGCAGTTTCGGATGAAAAAGTCCAAGTGATACCAGTGACGACACTGGCATGTAAGCCCGCAACAAGTATATCTTCATATCCGTCGTTGTTGAAGTCTCCTGCCGTGATGCTGCAGGCGTTCATGCTGTTATCATTATTAATAACATTATTTTCGACTTCTCCCTCCGGGCAAACATAGAATTTTTCATCGGCGTCGCCGTCCACAAACGAGGAGCGTCCGCCGGAAGAACTACCGCCGGCTTTTCCATATTTAATTTTTACCTGAGGACGATATAGATTCAAATTGCGACTGTTTACATTGTTTATGAAGAAATAGGACAGCACGGCGATGTCATCGATTTGGTCGCCGTTAAAATCGCCTACCACCATGTCTACGCCCAGCTTATGAAATCGGTTGTCAAAGGTTTGGCCAGAGCTTCCGTATATGCTGTCACCATTTGCCCCTGGGTCCGTGGGACTTCCAACACCGGTGTGATATAATTTTTTGTAGGAGTCATGAAGCATATCATTGCCGAAGCCGAGTTTTTTGCCTTCTCCCATAATGCTTGAGTTATTTAATAATACAAAGCTGTTTTTGCCGGTAAAGGAATATTCATACAGAAAGCAACCGACATAAGGTTCGTAATCAAAAGTCTGCATCAAACCTGTCGAGCGTTTTGTGTGCGGAACATAGATGATCAGCGTGTCCTTGCCGTCTCCGTCAAAGTCGCCTGCGGTAATGTTCAGATAGGCGTTGGTTTCAAGGTTTAGAGCACGAATAAGGCCTTTGTTGTCAAACATCCAGGTCATTTCGCCGACCCACTGTTTGCCTTTATATTCTCCCGTTCTTGTATCATATATATGAAGATAGACCTGCTGATCCGACTTATTAAGACCTACATAGGCAACATGGTCTCTCCTGCCTGAGCCGAACGGGTCAAAGGAAACGGACTGGACAAATGCATAGTACGTCTGAAGCGCACTGATGTCCATATTGGGCAGAGAGGCATCGGAAGCGGTTCCTTTTTTGGAAATAAAGTTCTTGAGAGACTCCGGGGTTCCTACATCCGCAATTTTGCCTGTTGCGGACGTGCCGTATGTCTCAAAATAAAGCAGTTCGTTTTTTTCAACCATTGCAAAGGGACGGCCGACATTATACCCGTAAGGGTTGGTTGTATTGTCAAAGCCGGCGGGTTTTGTGTTTTTCATCAGAGTATTAGCGGCATCCGATGAAAACTGCGGCTCACTCGGGTCGGCGGCAAAGACCGACAGGGGCAGACATACTGCGATCATTATGACCGACAGCAGCGCGCATAGCGAGCGCTTCAGAATGAGTTTTTTGTACATAGAGAGTCCTCCTTTTCTTTTCACGGGGGAAAGATCGTTTTCGGGCGGGGATTTGCCGCAGCAAATCATAAAGTATTCTGTTATACTTCCTATCTCACATTATATCAAATTATGTCGGCCTTTGTCGTGTCGTTTACGCTGTATATCGGTTGTTTACGCTGTAAACGGGGTGAAACGTGAAATATCTCTTGCAAAACGAGAAAAAAGCCAGTAAAATAATGATGAAAAGTTCGGCGCTCCGAGTTATGAAGTTGAATGGAAAGGAATGAAATTTCGAATATGAAACGCTGCCTGCAGGTTGTTTGTACTGCCGTTTTTATACTGCTTTGTTTGGGGACAATGTGTTTTCTGCAGTTTTTTATTAAGACGGACATGTCGATTCGCTATATTGATTGGCAGTCTTCTGTCAAAATTGAGACAGACGGCTCCGAAAGTTCGTTGGATTATACTGTTATGCCTCAAACAGGGGAGAGTTTTCGGCTTGAAACTGTTTTTCCGCCGACAGAGGAAAACGGGAATCTGGTGTTTGAAACGGCAGGGTTGGAGCTTACGGTTTGTATCAACGGAGTTGAGGTATGGCACTCCTCGTCCGCTGTCCCTGCAGGGGCAGCGGGACAGACACAGGCAGTAATTCCTATGCCGAGAAATGAAGAATGCCATGTCACAATGACATGTGTGGTTAAAAGTACAACCAGCTTGGTGTTTCCTCCGGCTGCTCGCTTTGTACCAGTAGAATACGATGCGACTGAGAGCTATGCATATGCTAATTTTTACGGAATTCCCGCCGGCGTAACCGCAGCGATTTCACTTCTTGTGGCGGGCATATTTCTTTTGGGAGTTGCACACAAAAAGCCCGACTGGAGTCTGATTCCGCTGCTTCTTGCGGCTGCCGGTCTTACGGCACAGTGGATTACAAAGGGAATGGGCTATTTCTTCCTGAATAACCGGTTGGTCGATTTTCTTATCCGCCGGGAGGTTGGCTTCTTCTTTATACTGTTACTGATTCTCTTTCTTGCAATGAACCGACAGCGGAAATTTTGGAAGTATTTTGGAATCACTACGGCGGTCAGCTTTACTACACTGTTGATTGCTTTCGGAATATCTGCCGCCGTAAATGGGTATCTTGCAGGATATATCGTGCAGATGTTCCGTGATACAGTTGAGCTTGGGCATTATGGGGAACTTTTGTATTGGATTACCGTTTGGCTGACTGCTGTTTGTGCTGTAATTTCTACATATGCAGTGATGTGCGCCTTTGTCACGCAGCGAACGGAAACACAGGCGCTCCGCCTGCACAATCAGCTGATTCTGGACGGATATCGTGCCATCGAAAGCAAAATGAGGGCAAGTGAGGCAATCAGGCATGAGGAAAGACACAGAATTGTTGCCTTGGAGTCGGCTTACAAAAAGGGAGACTATGAAACTCTGGGCAAAATGCTGCAGGATATGAGAGGACAGTGCGAGCACCTGGCGCAAACACACTTTTCCAAAAATTTCGTTGTCAATGCTATTTTGCAGGATGCTGCCTACAGAGCGGCACGGGCGGGAATATCATTTGATGCCACTGCTTCGGTGTCCGCAGAGATTCCGATTTCCGAAAATGAACTGTGCGCGCTGCTTATGAATATGTTGGATAATGCTATAGAGGCGGCCTCGCGCTGCACGGAAAAAAGCTTTATCCGATTCAAGGCAGAGGAACGAAACGGTTTTCTCGCCGTAAAATGTGAGAATTCGTTTATTGAAGAGCCAAAACAGGATAAGAACGGGCAGTATATTTCTACAAAGGATGAAAAGGAAAGTCATGGCTTTGGATTAAAGCTTATGAACGCTGTCGCAGAGAAATATCACAGTATGCTGGATATTTTTATTTCGGATGAAAATGTTTTTACTGTTCAGACCGCTTTAAGAATTCCGAAAAAATAATAAAATCAGCGGGTGTCATTCATTTGAAAATGACACCCGCTGATTTTATTGATTTATATATCGTATAAATGCGCTTTGAAAGGCTTTATAGTATGTACGCCCCACAGGAAGCATATCACCATTTCGAAGCGTTAGGTCCGTCCGTCCGATTTCCTTTACTCTGCTCAGATTCACCAGAAAGCTGTTATGACAACGTGAAAAATGGCCTTTTGGAAGCTGTTTTTCAAACTCGGTAAGAGAAAGATAATAGGTGTTGCTGTTTCCGGAACTTTGATGAATGATTATGTTGTGGTTATAACTTTCTACATAACGTATTTCCGACACGGAGAAATGCAGTATCTTATTACCGATGCTAAGCGTGACTGCTTTGGGTAAGTAATTCAATTTAAGATCCGTACGGATTGCATTTGCCAGTGCTTCCCGGCAAATCGGTTTAAGAAGAAAATGAATGGGCTGTACATCATAGCCCTCGGAAAGATAATTGTCGCATGCGGTCACAAATATAATTGAAATACGGTCGTCCTTGCTTCGCAGAGAACGCGCCAGCTCCAGTCCCGTCATGCCGTTCATCTGAATATCCAGGATAAGCAGATTGAACGGTTTCTCGACATCAGAATTCATCCTTTTCTCAAGTTCCGCGGCAGAGGGAAAAGCTGTTATCGCATACGGAATACTTTCTCCGTCCAGCAGCTCCCTGCAGAAAGAATGCAATTGTTCTCTCATGACCGGATCGTCATCACAAACGGCTATTCGGTATGTGTTCATTTTCTCACCCGCAATCACATGCACTTTAATACATTATATCATAAAACCGATCGGAAAACAACCTTAAAAGATTTACAAAAAAGCGAACTTTCAATTGTTATCTTGCCGGAAGGAGTTTTTTCTTCTCAACTATTTAATTTTTACTGAACCATGCATTAGAAGCGTGGTTTTGGTATGAAAAAGGGCGGCAAGGATTTTACTCCCTGCCGCCCGAACCGCATCAGAACATCTGAACAGAAGAACTGTCCGAGAAAAATCGAGGAAAATCAAATTGCAATATGATCTCATAAAAAAGTCCTTACAGCAGAAAGAAAAAAGCGGCTT
>URPQ01000012.1 GCA_900549755.1 uncultured Oscillospiraceae bacterium | reverse complement strand
CCGCGTTTTTTCTTTATAAGTATTATTGCAGCTATCGCACCCGCAATTAAAAGCACACCGCCGACAACTCCGAGAACGATTACCCACGTTTCTATATATTCGTAATACATATCGGGACTGCCTTTTCTTACCACCTTGCGCTTTTTTCTTATAATACTCTTTTTGGTCTCCGGAACGGTTTCATCGTCGTCGGTTTCCGACATATCTATCCGTTCGCCGCTGTCTGTGCCGTCGGTTGCGGCATATGCCGAGCGATACACCCCGAAATCATAAACAGTGACCGTTTTTCCGCCGCCTGCCGTAATATCCGAAACCTTTACATACCGCGCGTTTACAGGGTCAAAGCGCAGTATATCCACCATACCGTCGGAATCCGTAACCGCCGACACTTCCTGCCAATTTTCGCCGTTTTTTGATACCGAAACGTTATAATTCTTGCCGTATCCCGAATTATTCACCCATTTGACCTCCACGCGGTCGATTGTTTCCTTTTTTCCTAAGTCAACGGAGAAAAATGCCTCGTCAAGCTTGGTAACGGTCCACTGCGTATCCTTTTTACCGTCAACAATATTTTCAGGCTTTGTATCGGACGCCCTGAACGAATGAGTCGTTATTTTTTTATTCTCCGCCAAATTTTTTGAAAGCAAGCCGCCCAATGTAATAGAAATACTGTTCCAATCGGCAGCGGGCAAACGAATAACGGTTTTTGTATAACTGTCAACATAATATCCGCTTTCATCGGATTCCGGCATATGGTCAAGCTTTTCAAGCGCTTTGCCGTTCACCTTTACTTCGCTCGCGTTTATACCGTAAGCCAGTATAACCTTTTCCTTTGAAGCGCGGTCTGCTGAAACGGTAAACATATTTCCGTCGGCTGAAGAAGTATACACGGTCCTTGTATTTTTATCGCTCCAATACTCCTCCTGTCTCTTTCCGTTCGGAGCAGTTACAACAAGCGCCTCAACCGCCGAATCGGACTCTATTTTATCCGTAAGAGAAAGGGTTTTGCCCGAAACGGTAACAGGAATTACCGAGCCGCTCCTTATAAATACCGGCGTAAGGTTAAGGGGAGCGTCAACATCATATTCACTGCCGCCCTTATACAGTCTGCCGGTCCACAGATCAAACCAATTTCCTTTTGGCAGCGTCACCTTTGTATGGTAAAGATAATCCGTAATCGGGCAGACAAGCAGATCATCGCAGAACATATACTCGCTTTCGCTGTTTAAAAGCTTGCTGTTGCCGGGGAATGAAAGCGCCATTGATTTAGAAACGGGCGAGCCTGTTTTGTTAGCTTTTATCGCGCTGCTGTAAATCTTATTAAGCAGGTTTTCACGCAGCCAATAGTGAGAAACAAAGGTGTTCGCTGCAACATCTCCCCAATGCCACGGATCCTGCTCACCCTGCCCGTGCAGGCGCATATACGGGCTGAATGTACCGAATTGCAGCCAACGCGTATATATTTCGCTGTTTTCCGTTGCACCGTAGCCGCCTATATCCGAGCCCCAGTTTGAAAATCCGCACGCAGTAAGCGTAAGCATTGCGTTTACCGCTCGTTTCATTCCGTCAAACGTGCCCTTTTGGTCGCCGCTGAAATTGCCTGCCCAAACCTGAGAGCCCTGGGTGGCATTACGCGCGAAGAGTACAAAGTCATCGCCGTATTTTTCCGAAAATACCTGATTGTTTACTTTAGAATAGTAATAGCTTGAAAAATTATGAAACTCCGCGCCGGTCATACCGTTGTAAGCAAGCACGCTTTCCGGAATGTATTCGCCGTAATCCACCATAAGCCCTTTCAAGCCCCAGTCAAGATACTTTTTCCACCTTTCGCGCTGAACCGCAAGCGCATTCGGGTGCGAATAATCCATTGTTCCCGTGCTCGGCTGAACGGCATATGTCCAAGGATTCAGCGCGTCCCTGAAACAGGGCAGCTCGTAATCCGAAAACAGCGTGCTGAGACTCGGTATCCAGTAGCTCATATCGGCACGGCTTTGGAACGGAGTAGTCCATGCAAGCATTCTTGTATTTGTTGATAAAAGCTTATTATAGGACTGAATATTGTAGGAAAGCTCTCCCTCGCCGTAAAGCGCCGCTATATCGGTTATTCCGAGCTTTTTATATCCGGACAGAGACTCGGTAAGCTTACCCAAAACATTTTCCGTACCGTCGGATTCCCATGTCTGCCCCGAAGCGCCCGCCCAATAACGGTGCGCCCACTTAGGCGAAAGCAACGGTGTTCCCGTAAGCGAGGTATATGACGCTATATTTTCAAGCGGAGAGCCGGTCCAAAAATACATATCAAATTTAGGACCGTTGAAATCAAGCGAATACTTGCGCTTATCGGTAACGCCTATGTCCGCAACGGCGCTGTAAGCCGAATTGAAAAACAGCATGTATCCTACAGAGCTGTGCAAAATCGGAATATTTTTATAGGATGTTCCGTCCTCGCTCCATGAGTCCTGATTCCACAGCACCGTTTTAATTCCGAGCTGATTAAAGGCTTCAAAACGCTCGCCCAAGCCGTACAGGCTCTCTCCCTCGCTTATTCCGCACTCAAGCTTAACCTTTTTAAGCACGCCGTTTTGGTAGCCGAACCAAATTTGATCCGCCGCAAAACGCGCAACCTGATTATTCATATTATTAAAAATATCAATCTTCCATTTTTCGGCGGAGGTATCAAGCAAAACCCGAGTTCCGTCATGAGCCTTCATCGAAAGCTCTTTATCCGATATCTCCTCGTATTCGATTTTATTGAGCTTTTCGGGAGTGAAAAAGCCTTCCGCCTCACCGTAAAGCCGAAAGCCACCGAAGGACGGGAAAACCAAAGTCAGCTTTTGCTCACTGCCGTTAACCGAAACATACAGCACAAGAGATTCCTCGTTCTTTTCCACCCTCAAAATGCTTTCGGGATAATACCATTTCACCTTAATGGTAGACGGATATACCTGTGCCGAAGCGGAAAAGGGAATCAATACAATAAATAAAAGCGAGCAAAAAAGAGCTGCAAGCCTTTTCAATATATTTACCTTCATTATGCGTTCCTCCAATTAAATAAAACCGATCCGCGCCGTTTTCCAGCTTTCGGCGGGAATATCCGCAATTACTCTGCCGCATACATCGGACCGAATATATTTTTTATCCACAGCTTTCCCATCAACGGTTATATGAACCTTTCGGGCGTCTGCGTATAAATTAAGCTTACGGTATGCAGCCTGCCGCTCCCATTGCAATTCGCAGCCGCCTTCTTCGGCTTTAAGGCAATATGCTTTTTTCGCCGTGTTTTCCGAGTAAATCACACCCACTGATGAAATATCGGGCGGAGTTATAAGCAGCGCCGGTGTACAGCTGCCCGAATATACAGGCTCTGCAAGCTCTCCGCTTTCGCCGAGACGTATCGGAATAACGCTGCCCGACTTTATGTATACGGGTATGTCTTCAATTTCGGCCGAAACGGTTTCGGTAACGCCGCCCGACACCCTTTCGCCGCCGAATAGACCGTACCAGCTGCCGCTTGGGAAAACTATCTCCTTTTTATTCGCGCCCTCTTCAAGCACGGGGCAAACAAGCAGCCTTTCACAGAACATATACTGACCGTTCACATCCGGCATAATACCCTCTTCGGGAAATGCCGCCGCCATATTCATCACCGCTGGAACACCCTCTGTGTGCGCACGCACGGCAGATGAATAAATGCAGTCAAGTAAATTTTCGCGTATCCAATACATTTTGCAAAAGACACGAATCGCCGTATTACCGTAGGTCCACGGGGCGCGGTCAAGCCCCGCGCCGTGGGCGCGCATAAGCGGGTTAAACGTGCCGAATTGAAGCCATCTTATATACACCTCGGGCGTAGGCGGACCGCCGTAGCCGCCTATATCCGTTCCCCAAACGGAAAAGCCGCATGAAGTAAGGTTAAGCATACCGTTGATTGCCTGATTAAGACCCTCAAAGCTTGAAACCTGATCGCCGCCGAAATTTCCTACCCACTTTTGGCAGCCTGCGCACCCGCTGCGCGAAAACAGTATGCAATCATCACCCATTTCACCGTACCATGCATCATGATACGCTTTGTTATACCAGTATGAAACGCCGTTGTGCATTTCATCGCCCGTCATACCGTTGGATGAAAGACTTTTAACAGGCAGTATTTCTCCGTAATCGACCATACAGCCTTTAAGTCCCCAATCCCAAAGCTTTCTGAAAAAAGCGGAAACTACCTTTACCGCGTTCGGGTGAGCAAAATCTATTACCTCGCGCCCCGCCTGCTTTGTGCGGTCGTCGGGATTCATAAAATACGGAATTTCCCGAAGCTCATCCGTACCGAGCAGCTCCGCCATTTCACTTATAAACAGCGAAGGGTGATTCCAACCGATCATTCTGGTGCCCGTTTTTTTAAGAATTTCATAGGCGGGCTCGTTGTTCATCGGCTTACCCTCGCCGCCCAGGGCGGCAATATCCGGCATACCCATTTCGGCATATTTACGCAGAGTTTCCTCCAATGCTTCAAGGTAATTTTCCGGACCCGATTTTTCATCCCACACCTGATAAGCGCCGCCCGCCCAATACCTCAGTGCCCATTTGGGCGGCAGTATCGGCTTGCCGGTAAGCTCGGTATACATACGTATATTTTCCGCCGGGGTGCCAAGGAAGAAATACGCGTCCCATTTAGGGCCTTCAAATTCCAAAAGCATTTTATCGGGATCGGTTTTTCCTATATCCGCCTCGCAGTTGTAAAAAGAGTTAAAAAACATCATATGTCCTGTGGTGCTGTGAAAAATCGGCATATTTTTATAAGCCGCAACGCCCTTGCTCCAGCAGTCGGCATTCCACAAAGAAAATTGCGTGCCCCTGTGGTTAAGGGTATTAAAGCGCTCCCCAAAGCCGTATATGCCCTCATTCTCTGCAAGAAAACTGCTGTATGCCGCTTTACACAGACTTTCCCCGTCATATCCGAACATTATCTGCGAACCCTCGATTAAAAGCCTTTTTCGTAATGCCTCAGCGGTAATTTCAATATGTAACGCGCTTTTGCCGTTATTTATATAAACCGAAGTTCCGCTGCCGTCCGAAAGCCGTATTTTATCATCGGAATACGTCGCCGCAATCTTCTTCAGGTCATTCGGCTCAAAATACCCAGCGTTTTCACTGCAAAGCCTTACTCCGCCGCCTGCGGGAAAGCTTAAAAACAGCTTTATCTCACCCTTTTGACCCGTGCAGTAAAGAACCGCCCTTTTATCTTCAAGCTTCGCTTTTAAAAAATATTCCGCAGAATACCATTCGACCTCTTTTATCTCAACGCCGAACTGATTTGTTTTCATCGGTGTCACCCCTATATCATTCGCCGGCAATACCGGTTCTGTCAATACTTTCCACAAACTGCTTCTGTAAGCATATATACAAAATCAAAATAGGCAAAATTGAAAGCAAAGTTCCCGCAAGAGATGTTGCCTGATTAAGCCTTGAGACTGTATTTACGGCGTCATCCTTGCCGAAAATTGCCTCGTATCTCGCCGTAAAATTGCTTAACTGAACTGGCAATGTGGGAATCGCGTCCGCAAAGTACATACTTGCCTGGGTAGTTTCGTTCCAATACCATACCCCCGAAAAAAGCATTGACAGAACAATTGCCGAGCGCGACATCGGCATTGCAATGCTTGCATAAATTCTTAACGATGACGCTCCGTCAATTTCAGCCGCCTCATCATATGTGAGCGGGTAGCTTTTGAAAAACATAAAGAAGACCAAGATGAAAATGGCACTTTTTAAGCCCTGACCGAGCAATGCGGGCAGATACGACGGAAAAACCGTATTGATAATTCCGTAATCGTAAAACAGTGCATACCGCGGAACAAGCATTATCTGCGACGGCAAAATAAAGGTTGAAACTATAAGAGCTATCCACATTTTTTTGAGCGGAAACTCATATCTTGCAAGCCCAAACCCGACAACAGACGCAACAAGAGTTTGAAAGAGCATAGGCAGCACGGTCATTATAAGCGAGTTTAAAAGACTTTTCCAAAAATCAAGCGCGGCAAATGCCTTTTTAAAATTACCGAAAAACAGCTCGGACGGAATCCAGCTGATCGACGGATCAGCCAAATCCGCAGGAGACATAAAGCTGTTTACAAGCATATACAGTATAGGGTACACATAAATGAAGCCTATTCCTATCAATACAGAATAATATACCGCAAGAGAAAGGGGACTTTTACGTTCGTGTGAACCGATAAGCCATTTTTTAATGCTTGACCTTTTCAAAACCGACATTATCTGTTTGACCTCCCTCTTACGAACAGCGAAATAAGATACACACCTAAAAGTATTGCTATTACGGCGAAAAAGTATATCCACGACATAGCTGCGGAAATACTGTAAAGCCCCGATGTTGAAAGAATACTGCCCGAAATTTTAATATTTACCGCATTATTTGCATAGTTTGCAATGTCAATTACCGTATAAACCGCGCAAAGCAGAATCATAGGGCTGACAAACGGCAGCGTTATTTTCCAGAATTTTTCCCATGCACCGGCGCCGTCTATTTCGGCGGCGCTGTAAATATCGGGGCTGACCTTTTGAAGTCCCGCAAGGAATATAAGTATTTGAACGCCCGAAAACCACAATATCAAAACAAGATTTTCAAGCACGAACATAACCGGCTTTTGGGCAAAAGCGGGCAGCAGCTTTAAAAATTCAAAAACGGTGGGGGATCTCTCCGAAAAGTTCAGCGAATGCGCCGTTAAAAGCTCGCTTATGGCAGGTCCGCTCATTACTACCACCGGGAAGAAAAAAATCACTCTGAAAAAGGTTCTTAACGGAAATTTATTGTTCAGCAGCAAAGCTATTATTAAAGAAAATATAAGAATTACGGGGGTTGAAAATAAAATCATTGTAACCGTATTTCCGAGATCCATTCTGAATGTTGTATCAACGTTCCATGCAGTATTATAATAATAGTTTCCGCGCCAAAGCATTTCCATTCCCGCAGGGTCAAGCTTAATTTCATTTAAGCTGAGCCGCACCGAAAATATAAGCGGGTAGAGCGTAAAAAGCAGGAAACCCGCTATCCACGGAGCTATATATGCGTATCCCGTAATTGCGCTGCGCGTTTTCATATTCAACATTTTACCTTTAGACTTGTTTTTCACTGCTGTTTTCCCCCCGCGCAGAAGCTTTGACCCTCCACCGTAACCTTCCCGTCCGTGAAGGGCTGCGAGCCGTAATTTACGTATATTACGGTTCCGCCGCTGTAGGTTACGCGATATACGCCTACACCTATTGCCTTATGCTCGACTATGTACTGACCCTCTACCATGCTTAAAACTTCGTTCAGCCGGTTGTATATTTTTTCGATCTGCGGATACCAGTTTTCAAAATTAAGAGAAAAATAATCTTCAAGCGGTGTATCCGTCAGCGAATGGTTATCGGACGCAGTAACCATAAAGGAAGGATAGCAACCGTATTCAGCCATTTTCAGAATGCTCTCGGTAGTATAAAAGCCCTGATTGGCATACGGCGCGTAATAATCCATACTGCCCTTTAAAACAATTTGTAAAAACGGAACCGTATCCGTCTCAAAAAGATACTGGCTGCATGATGTGGGAATATCAAAGTATTCATCGGTATATTTCCATAAATAACTGTTTACGCGGCTTAATGCGACCGATTGTTCCATATCCTTTATCTGACCCGAAAAGCCCTTTGCGGACTCATCCCTGGTCATTGCGGAAGAACGTGTAAAATCAGAATAAAGCCGACTTCCGAGCTGTTCAATGCTTAAAGAAAAATCGCTGTAATTCTTACGGTATTTTTCAACCGTCTTTACCGCTTTCGAAGGCTTTACAAGAAAGCTTTCGTTATACATTATATTATCGTTCTGACGCACAAACTTTGCAACCGAGTTAGAGGCAGTAACCGTTCCCATTTCGTTTTCGTTTATTTGGTCCTTATTTGCCGTGATCGGATTTATTTGAAGATAAAATCTCCCGCCCTTTTGCTTTAAAAGCTCGTTCAAAGCTTGAAAATCCTTTCGGCTGCCGACATTTTTATTAAATGTCAACGCCCCGTATTTAGAACCGTTTATTCCGCCGCGCTGCCAGCCTTCAAACGCCAGAGTAATATTCTTAATTCCGCTATTTTCAAGCCGTGTTAAAAAGCCCTCCGCCTGTTTTGCGGTAGTAAAAACCTCCGTGCTCTTGAAAAAAAGATTTTTCTTTATTTCAGAGCCTACAACGTCCAACCGCAGCGGTATATCCGAATCCTTTCTTTCGGTATTAAGCTCACCGTTTTCCTTGAGTATCCCACGGTACGCCGTCGCCATTCCGGAGTAATCGGCGTTATCCCCCGCAAACAGCACATATCTCACGGCAGGCGTTATTTTCTTGGGTTTTTCCTCGGTAGTAAAAATTCCCTTGCCGGCAGTACCTGTGGATTCGGCGTAAAGCTGCCTGAAATCAAAACGCGCGGTGGTCCAGAAATAATCGGTTGTAAAGCCCGCGGGCGACGCGATTATATTTGCGGAGTTGAATCCGTCCTCTATAATTCCTAAAAATGAATTTTTAGGGGATAAATACGCTATTCCGAAAATCGGCATTGTTATTTGTTCCGAATCAATCAGGTAATCGTTGGTTCTGCTTGCCTCTAAATCGCTTGCCTTGCTCAGGGTATCTATTCCCATATCAAGACCGTACACCTTATCGTCATACCCGCTTACATAATCGCCCTTGTTGCCGAACCGTATCAATGCCCCCGGGCCGTCGGGAATAAGCAAATAACCGTCGGTTGCGTTTTCTCTCACACTTCCCAAAAACGGGAGAAAATAGAGCGATTTTATCTTACATTCGCCCGTTTCCGTAAGGCTGCCCTTATCAAGCTCTATTTTAAAGCCGTCTTCAAGCAATGTAAGTGTGAACGAAAATCCTATTTCTATATTCGGAAACCAAACCTTACAGTTTACCGAATCGTTATTCCAGCTGTACTCCGTTTCGGCGGAGCGGTCGGAAATACTTATGCGGCTTTCGGAAAGCGCCTCGTTAAAATAGTCTATGGTACATACGGAATTTCCCATTGCGGACCATTTTGCGTTCATACCCTCAGGCTTGTCGCTTTCAAGCGTTCCCCATATATGACCGTTTTTGAGATCCTCCACCCGTATTGCGTGGGTTTTCTCTCTGAACCATATTTGTAAACGGTTATTCCGCAGCTTAAGCTCATAGCCCTCCGTTCCGATCTTTTCGGCGGTCTTAGCCGAGGAAGCATACATAGTGTGACGGTTTGTTTCCGACTCTAACACTGTTGTATCGGGGAGTGTAAAGCGTGTGTCGCCGCTCTTACTCTCCGGTATACCTTTTGCCGCAAATACCGATATTATGAGAGACGCCGCAACGCCGCAGGATATTATTTTTTTCGGTAGTTTCATAATAAATCACCATATCTTTCAAAGACGCAAAATGCACCGAATACTTCCCGTCTCACAAGCATTTATTTTCTGTAAGAATAATACTTTTTAAGAGCAATCAAATCCAAAATATCGGTTTTACCGTCATAATTTACATCACCTTCGGGCTTAAGATACTCCTGCCGCTGCATAAGAATGCCCTTACGGAGCAAAACCAAATCGTCCGCCATAACGCGTCCATCATAATTAAGGTCTCCAACAAGAGTATCAAAGTACGCCTTGTTTCCCAAATCCCTTACTCTGAAATCGGAAAATGAAAGACCGGAGCCGTTCACCGCAAATCCCACAAAGCCTTGCCTGTAATTTTTTCCTAAATAAAACTGAGCTTTAACGCATGCTCCGCTCGAATTTTTCGGAATTACGGTTACTTCGGCTTTATACCCATCTATTCGCACTCTTATAATAAGCTCGCCCGAACATGAGGCGGGAATTGTGCCGCTCCCGTCTGAAATTTCGGTTTTCCTGCCGCACAAGCCAATTTTACCGTTTTTATATACAGCTATGCCGAAGCCCGTTTCAAGGGAGTTATAAGGGTCGTTAACTCCGAATAGAATCGTCGGATAAACATTATCTGCTCCGCCGCTGTTTTTGCAGGTCACCTGCATTTCAAAGCTGCGATATTTGTGCCCGTTATAAAGTGCTGTAACAACAGACGCATCCGCTGCGGCAATTCCCGCCTGAGTCGCATAAAACGCGCTGCTCATATCCGTTTCAGCCACAGAAGATATGTTTTCACCTTTATATACATTAAACAGCGCGGAGGCCTGTTCAATATTTGTAAGGTCGGAATACACATCGGAAACGATTTTGCCGCCGAGATCGGTAATTTTAAAATTCCAGAAACGGCAGTTTTGACCTGTTGAAGCAAAGCCGACATACCCGCCCTTATAGCCGTTGCCCAAATCATATGAATAAGAAAATTTCTTTCCCCATTCATATAACGGTATTACCGTAACCGTCGCCTTGTGACCCGTAACCCTGATTTTAAGCGTATACGGATACCACGCAGCCTCAAAATATCCGCTTTCGGCGTCTTTGTGTATACTCGGGTCGGACTGAACAACATACTCCCCGTTTACAACGCCTTTAAGAAAGGTTCTTCCCTCGTTGTATACCCCTGTTGCATAGCCGCCCTGCCGAGCGCCTACCCAACATGTCGGGTTTTGCACGCCGAACACAAGCATTGGCCAGTAATAGCCCACATTGTTTTCCTTGCCGCTGCAGTTTACCTGCATTTCAAAATTACGGTATTCGCTGCTTTTTAAAAGTGCGGTCGTTATATAATCATCCTGCTGCCCGAAATAATCGGAAATAACGGAAGTATCGAATATATGCGTAGCAATACCGTCAGCCAAAGTAAAGCGAGTGCCGAACGCAGTTTTATACAAACCGCTGTTTTTAGCGTCCGTACCGCAGTACACATCGAAAATTTCATCGGCATTATCGGCGCTTGTAAAATTATAAGAAATGTCATTTAATACCTTACCGCCCAAATCGGTTACTGTCATTGAGTAAATTTTGCTCACGCCCGTACCGAAAACAAATCCGATATATCCGCCTTTGTATTCCGCACCGAGAGCGCCTAAATCATATTGATATGAATAAGGCTCAAGTCCGTCATCCTCAACGGTAACCGTAACCTTTTCACCCTCAACACGCACTGTTAGATTGTACCAGGCGCCCCAAAGGCTGTTAAATTTCCCTTGCGCATTGTAATTTGATAAATCTTCTTTTCGAGTAAATTCACCGTTGAAAAGCCCGTTAAAATAACTGTTACCCTCGTTATAAAGTCCTACCGTATATCCGCCGCCGCTTGTGTTTATCCAAGCGGTCGGGTCTTGTACCCCGAATATCACACGCGGTAAAACCGCCCAGTTTTTATCAACATTTATCATGCGCACCTTCAGCTCAAAGTCACGCATTTTCTTCGCCTTATACAGTGCCGAAGACACTACCTCGTTTTGCGCCGACCATACATCGCCGCAGCCGCCGAGCTCGGTGATTTTATGTATAATGCCGCCCTCGGTAGTTTCAAAGCGATCGTCGAAATCAGCCTTTGAAAGACCGCTTGAAGATGCGCTCGCGCTGCCGTAAACACTTACGGAATTGCGTATATCGCTGCCGCATACGGTTACGCTTTCCATTTTTTCCGTATAGGCGTCGTTATAATCGCTGGCGCGCGAAAGGTTCGGGATATTATCCGAGGCGGTATCCGAATATATGTTTAATTCGTACAGATAAAAGGCATTTTCCTGCGAAGAGGTGAAGCTCTCAAAACGGATATAACGTGCGGATACGCCCGAAAGGTTCATATGCTCTATCATTCCGCCGCCGTTTGTTACCGAAGCCGCCGGTTTCCATGAAGTACCGTCAGACGAGATTTTTACCGAATACGATTCAGGACCCGAGCCTGCCCATTTAAGGAACAGGTCGCCTAATTTTTCTTCTTTTCCGAAATCAAGCGTTATAAAACTCTGCGCACCTGCGGTTATCCGCGCCGATGTATCGGCAAAGCCGTCTATCGCAAGCGATACATTTGAAACGGAATTTGAGCTTATTGCAGCCGATACCGCAAGGTCGCGGTTTTTAGCGCCGTCCGCCGTAACCGTAATTTTGCTCCATTCCCCGTCATTTAACAGAACAACGGTTCGGAGAGAGCCGTCAATATAATATGACGGTTTTGCCGCAGACAATGAAAGCGTATCGCTTTCGGTCAATGCTGCTCCGTCAACCGAAACTCCCGACGCGTTAACGCCGTAAAGCATTATTACCCTGTTGTCACCCGATACGTCTGTAGAATAAATTTCAAAGCTGTTATCGCTTACAGCCGAAACGGTGTAGGTGGTTTTTGTATTTTTATCCGTGTAGAAATCACTGCTGCGCGTTCCGTTCGGCGCTGTCACAAGAAGAGCTTCCGCCGCAGTTTCATCACTGAACGGGGTTGCAAGAGTAAGCGTTTCCGATGAAACGCTTACGGGGAATGCGCTGCCCGAGCGTATATACAGCGGAGAGCGGTTTAAAGGCGCGTCAACCTCTGCTCGTTTACCGCCGCTTATAACCTCGCCCGTCCACAAATCCACCCAATTGCCGTTAGGAAAATATACATCGGCATAATACGCGCCCTTTTCGGTAACGGGGCATACCAGTATATCCTCACAGAAGAGGTATTGTTCCGCAGCACTGAAAAGCGCCTTTTGCCCCGGAAATGCTACCGGCATGGACTGGCACATAGGTATTCCGCTTTTATTTGCGTGAACCGAACTGCTGTATATTTTTTTCAAAAGATTTTCTCGCAGCCAATAATAGCTTTTAAACGACTCCTCAGCCGTTTTGCCGTAATACCACGGATCACCGTCCCCCGTGCCGTGCAGCCGCATAAGCGGATTCACAGCACCAAACTGCATCCACCGCATATAAAGCTCGGGATCCTTTCCCGTAGCCAGACCGCCTATATCGGTTCCCCATGTTGAAAAGCCGCAGCTGCTGAAGGTAAGCAGCGCGTTTACTGCTTTGCGAAGACCCGAAAAATTCCCTTGCTGATCGCCGCCGAAATTTGCCGCCCATTTTTGGCTGCCGGGTGAGGCGCTTCTTGCAAAGAGGGTAAAATCCTCGCCGCAGGTTTTATTAAAAAGCTCATATAATTGTTTGGTATAGAAGTAAGGATAAAAATTATGCAGCTCTCCCCCGCTCATACCGTTGGCGGCAGTGCTGTCGGTAGGTACATACTCACAGTAATCCACCATTAAACCGCGTAATCCGTTGGCAATTTTATCCCGCCATACCTCAGAAATTATTTTTGTTGCGTTTTTATGTGTAAAGTCAATTACATCCGAGGTGTGATAATCGGTACCGCTTGCATTTTTAAGTCTGGGCAGCGAATACGAGGTAATATCACGGCTTAATTCGGGAGCAATTTCGGAATAATCGTCAAGCGTTAAAAATGGATTGCACCAACCGAGCATTTTAATATTGTTCGCGTTCAGAAGACTGTAAGCCGCGGGAATATTATCAAGCGTATTTTCGCCGTACATAGCCGCAAGATTATTTATTCCGAGGGCCTTATAGCCCGCAAGCTTTTCTTTTAAAATATTACAGGCGTTATCCTTCCCGCCCGATTCCCAAAGCGAAGACGCCGCGCCGCCCCAATAACGGAACGCCCACTTCGGCTGTAAAGCCGGAGTGCCTGTAAGCGCCGAATAAGCCGAAATATTTTCGGTGGGCGTGCCTGCCCAAAAATACATATCAAAAACGGGACCGTAAAAATGCAGGTCGTATTTATCCGCCTTTGCAGCGCCTATATCCGCCACAGCTTTATATGATGAGTTAAAATAAAGCATATAGCCCTCGGTGCTGTGAAGAATCGGTATGCTCTTGTATGTGCTTTCCTCATCGCTCCAGCAATCGCTGTTCCAAAGTGTGTGAACCGTACCGTTAAGGTAAAGCCCATCAAACAACTCGCCCATGCCGTACATCAGTTCATCGTTTTTTATACTTCCCCGCAGTTCCACTTCCTTAAAGGCATTTCCCGATTTTTTAAACCGTATCTGCGAGCCGGTAATTTCATATACAAGTCCGTCGGAATTATATATTTCTATTCTCCAGGGCGTTGTATTGCGGTTTATTACAATGCTTATGTCCCTATTATCCGCACCGTAAAACCTCGTGCCGCTTTGTGCGGCCTCGCTTTTGATCTTTTGAAGAGAATCGGGAGAAAAATATCCCTCATAATTTTGTGCATAAAATCTGAACCCGCCGGAAACCGGAAACGAAATTTTCAGCCTTTCAAACGAGCTCCTCACGTAGGTAAGCAAAGTCACATCGTTGCTGTTTACCTGAATCGCACGCAGGTCGGACGCGTCATACCAATCGTCCGTTGCGGCGGCATTTACCGAAAATGTGCCGAAAACCATACCCGAAATAACAGAAACCGCGAAAAAAACGGAAATGATTTTTTTTATTAAAGATTGCTTCATAATATCCTTTTCCTTTATTTATTTTCGGAATAAATTATATTCAAGCTCCCCGAAAAGGTCGTACAAATATCCGAACACCTGCGTCCAGATGAGGTAAAGAATGGTAAGGGTAATAACCGCCATTATCATAAAAAATAAAATTAAGATCACGTTTTTAACCGTTTCTGAGAACGTATAATTATGCGTCTGCATAATTTCCGTAAACAGGAGCACGCCGGTCCATACGATTGCCGTAAAGCCGATAAGCGTAATTATAAACTGCTCGTTGAGCGAGAGAATATATGAAGCCGCTATGCCGAACGGCGTAAGCAGAATATACGGTGCAAAGGCATAAGCGGTGGTAATATAAATGCTCTTAAAGCTGCCCTCGCCCTCGCATATTGAGGAAATCATTTTATTCCCGAAAAGCAGAAGCGCCAACGGCACAAAGAATATAAGCGGAATCGAGAAAATCGGGATTACGCTTATATCCGTTCGGCGGAAAAGGTAACTCGGCAGATACATATCGCAAACGAACACAAAAAATGTAAGCAGATAAACTCCCGTGGCCGAATATACACTGCCGTATTTGCCCGAGCGCAGATAGTAAAAGGTATCTATCGGGTGGGTCATCATTTTAAGAATTACCGGGCGGCTGCGCCTGCTTTCGGCTTTTGCAAGTATACCCCTTTTCCGCAGCAAACCAAGCAGACTTGTAATTATTGCCGCGGCGGCAATACCGACTAAAATATACGACATATATTTATTCATCCACTCGTTGCGTATCTCCCAAAATGCCTGCGAGTAATATTTTTTATTTTTGCAAATTTTAAAATGTTCCATTGCCTCGGAATATTCTCCCTGATAAAGCAATGCCTTTCCGTAGCCCAAATGCGCAATATCCGAGTTTCCGTTAAGCCTTAGAACCGAAGCCCATATTTCCCCGCTGCTTTCGTAATTTCCCTCGGAAAGCTCATATATGGCGCGGTGGGTCACAGTAGCAAATTCCGTAGGGAAAAAGGTCTGAACCCGTCCGCGCTCGGAATCGAGAACGTAAATAATACCGTTTTCATCCACCGTTATCGCTGCGGCGGATGTGAAAAGTCCCATTCTGTCCGATGATACCGCGCGCCCGCCGAATGAGAAAAGCAGATTTCCGGCTTTGTCATATTCATATATAAGCCCGGTAGCCGTAAGGGCATAAATATTATCGTATATTCCGTAAGCAACATCGGTAAAATTCCATTCCTCGCTCATAGAAGAACCTGCGGACATTATATTTACGCCGTTCATATTATGCAGCTTTAAATAATTCTGCATTTTTGAAGAATCGGATTTCTGACTATCCGCCTGGGTAACGCTTAAAACCGTGTCCTTATCGGCAAGATCGATGTTTTCTACGGAGCGCGGGAAACGGCTCAGCTGCTGATCCTTTTGTTCATCGGAAAGTATCAGCTCCTGAACAGTCTCCAAAAATGTAAGGCCACGCTTATTCGCCGCAAAAAAGCCCTGAAATACTCCGTTTCGGTCAAACTGCATAAGTCCCTGGTACGAGCCTTGCCCCACGGCAAATATATTTCCCTGGGAAGTCACTATAACATTTTTGGGCTGATAAACCGTTTGCTCGTTGAAAAGATAGCTGTCGGGTCGGGTGATGCGTCCCAACTCCGCGCCTTCTGCGGAAAAATGAACTATAGCCGGAATATCGGGATCGGCAACATAGAGCGACAGGTCGTCACAAACAAATATACCGGTAGGATTTACAAGGATTCCCTCGCCTATGACCGTCTGTGTCTCGTGAGATAAATCACGCTTTATAACTCTGCCGTTGCCGCTGTCGGCAACATAAAGACAGCCCTTTTTGTAAAATACGTCCTTCGGCTTTGAAAGCCCCTCATTTCTGAAATACACCGAGCCTGAGCGGTAAGCGTCCTGTGTTCTTATCCAGTTGTCATCTACCGAAAGCGTATATGTATAGGTTGTGTTTTCGGCAGCAAACACCGTTAAGCCTGCGGAGCAGAAAACAGATAAAGAAAGTAAAGTAATAATAATTGCGACAGCTTTTTTCACCATGTTCCGCATAGCTCCTTTATTTGATTCCGGAATGAGACATTGTGTTCATAACCCTTGACTGACAAATAATGAATAAAATAAGATTCGGTAAAAACATTATAAGGCTCGCCGCAGCGGATACCCCCTGCCCGGCAACTCCGCCCGCGCTTGAAAGGTTAGACATATAAAACGTGAAATTTTTAAGCACCTCGTTATTTATAAAGAGATTGGAAGCCTCCGTGGCATTCCATCCGCTTTGAAAGCTCATAATAACTACGGTTGCAATGGCGGGAGACACCAGCGGCACAATAATTTTGCGCAAAATGCAATAATCGTCCGCTCCGTCAATAACCGCAGCCTCTATAAGTGCGTCGGGCAGCTGGTCTATAAACTGCTTGACCAAAAAAATACTCGTGGGCGATACCAAAAGCGGTATAACGTGCGCAAGAAAATTATCCTGCAAACCGGTGTATACAATAATAAAATACCTCGGAATATTAACCGCTATGGAAACAAACATAAGCGCCACGGTATTGATGTTGAAAAGGAAATTACGCAGCCTGAAATGTTTTTTTGAAAAGACATATCCCACGCTCACCGCAATTATAACATTTCCCAGAACCACAAGCAGGGTTGAAAGAATACTGTTAAACAGATACCGCGACGCGGGAACAGATGTATCCGAGGAAAGCGAAAATAGCATTTTGAAATTCTGAAGGGTAGGCTGTTTAACATAAAACCTCGGCGGATAGGCGAAGAGTTCGTCTATCGGTTTAAATGCATTCATAAAAATAAACAGTATGGGCAGACCCATTATTACGGCTATCGGTATAAGATAGGCGTGAAATTTCAGCTGTCCTACCGAAAACTTTTGCGGGTTTATGCCGTTTCGCTTAATACTGTTGCGTTTGCTTTTTGTCCGTTTCACCGTATTCCCGTCCTTTCCTCTTATTCATCGCTGCTGCCGAAAAGCTTTTGCGCGCCGTTTGACATAAGCTTTATGCCCAAGATCATTATAATCGATACCGCCGCCGCATAGCCCATTTCGTAACGCAAAAATCCGTAGTCCTCTATATGGGTCGCTATAAGCTGACCCGCATAGTTAGGCGTGGGGTTTGAACCCGAAAGAGCAGTTCCCACCCCGCTTGAAGAAAATGTGTTTACTATCGCCATTATCGCTCCGAAAAGCATTTGCGGCTTTGAGGACGGTATGGTTATGTAAATAATCTCCTGAAAACGGTTTTTTATGCCGTCTATATACCCTGCCTCGTAAAGCTCGGTGTTAACGTTTAAAATGCCGGAAAGTATTGCAAGAAAGCCTACGCCCATGCTGCTCCATAAAGCCACAAGTATCATAATAGGCAATAAATACTTGTCGGATTGCAGCCACGCTATCGGCTGCTCGATAATATTCAGCTTTGTCAAAGCATAATTAAGATACCCGCTTTTGTCTCCGTTGAATATTACTCCCCATACTGTAGTCAGCAATACGCCGCCCGTCATTGACGGGGAATAAATAATTACCGTAAGTATCGTTCGTACCCGCTTTGTTACCTGTGCTAAGGACCATGCCAGAAAAAAGCCGAGAATATAACCGCCTATGCCCACAAACAACGAATATACAACGGTGTTCGGCAAAACCTTTTGCATGAATATCTGGTCGTTTGTAAACAGCTGCATATAGTTTTTAAGCCCTATCCACTTGGGAAATTCAATAGTATTGAACTGTGTGAACGAAAGGAATACAGATGCCGCAACCGGTAAAACGATAAACAGAATAAATAAGATTACATAGGGGAACGTAAGTATAAAAACGGAATGTTTATTTAAAAGCTTTTTCATTTGCATTGCCCTCTTTATTTATTCGCATACAGTATTTTATCGGAATTTGTGGTGTAATCCTTTATCTTTGTCCCGCGTTCGTCACAGTAGCCGAATTCCAGCAGCTTACGCAGAATTTCGCGGTCTGACGATACCACCGCATTATCCACCGCGTCGGAAAATTCCATACCGTTTACAACTATGTTCGTCCAAATATTGCTTATATCGCGCTCTATCATATAATTGGCGGGATGATACATAACCTCTTTCTGCCATTCCCACTGCTTAAGGATCACTTTCTTGTGGTTTTCGGGGAGCGGCAGCTCCGCAAACGCCTTTAAATTGGCGGTAGACCAGAAATATTCAGGTCCGTAAGTACCTGTCAGCAGCTGTGCATACTCCGACTGAATATCATCGGAAAGCCACCATTTAAGGAATTTCCACGCCATATCGCTTTTCTTAGTGCTTTTAAATATCATACAGGCGGTGCTGTCAGCCGATTGCCAACGCACCGTTTCACCGTTTTTATCAGTCCCGGGAGTAAGCGCAATGTCCCACAGCCCGGATAACTCGGGAGCTGCGTAGGTAAGCTGCAAATATAATCCCATATCACCTATCGCAATGGGAATTTCGCCGTATCTGAAGCTGTTATAAAGGCTCGGAACAGATTGCTGCATACCGTAAACCGTGTAAAGCTCCGTCATTTCGTGAAAAGCTTTTTTGCACTCCGCACTCCTGTAATCAACCGAAAATCCGTCGTCCGAAAGTATTTTCGCTCCGTTTTGGAAAATAAACGGCGTCGTTACGGGAAAAGATTTATAGCCTGCCGCGCCCGACAGCGGAATATAAAAATTCATCTGATGCCGCAGCAGGGTAGGCATTAGGTATTTAACATCCTCCCATGTATCGGGAACACCTATTCCGAGAGACTCAAAAATATCCTTTCTGTAAAAAAGCACATTAAAATTCTGCGTTTCAATTACGCCGTAGACGCCGTCGTTATAGCATACAGGAGTCAAAGCCTCGGGATTGTAGCAGGATGTATAAAAGGAAAGAAAATCTTCGTATTCCAAAAGGTTTTTCGCCGAATTTCTGATAGCAAAGTTAAAGGGTGTTGAGTAGCCCACTCCCATTGCAATATCGGGATTTGTACCCGACGCGTTTGCAAGTATAAGCTTTTGCTCGCTCGGCATTATGGAAAGCCTTATGTTCGTTCTGTTTTCCTTATTAAAGGTATCGTCCAGCAAGCTCTGCATGGTTTCCGTGTACTGAACCGAGCGGTTTACCCAAACCTCAAGCTCGCCGTCGGGCTCGGCGGAATACGTGTTGTAGTCCTTTGCGAAAGTTCCGAAAAATTCGGATATGCTCTCAAAAAGCACCGTAAAAAAGCCCGCTTTGCCCGACGGGAGCGTTTTTCCCGAATTAAAATAAATTCTGTCAATACTGAGCGGCGAGGAAATAAGCTGCGAAAGCACATCGCCCAAAAATTTGGTCACCGAATTATCACCCACATTTAAAAGCTCAAGCTTATTAGGCAAAACACGGGGCTTTGCAAGGAGCTTTTTAAGCAGCGAAGAGGCATATTCAAGCGAATCGGCAAAAGTTGCGTCAGAGCCTGACAAATCGCAAAGCTTTTTGTAAACGGAATCTATTCTTTCCGAGGCTGCTTTAAGCCGCGGAATTGCTTCCGGCATTACAACGTCCATATCCCACGTACGGTTGGCGTCAACCGAGCCCGCCGAAAGTTTTTTCAGATCCATTCCTACAGAATTGATTTCACTCATTACCGATATTATTTCATCATAAATTTCCCTGAAACCGCCTAATGTGACCTGCATTGAAATTGTATGTGAACCCTCTTCAAGATAAATTTCAAACGGTTTACCGTCTTTACCGCAGAGGGTATAATTTTCGTATTCATTTGTTCCCGTCACGGGAAATGTAACCGATTCAAACTCGGCAAACGGCGTTATGCCGTCAATTTCAATTTTTCTGAATACCGGTTTACCGGCATTGCTTGACTGGGAACAGCGGAACGCAAGCTCGTAAAGCCCGCTCTTTTCCACCGAAAAATTCCAAAGCACCTTTTGCCCCGCCGACGACCAAGAGCCGCCGTCAAGTAAAGCTACGCATTTTTTACCGCTTTTGTGCGGTGTAACGGCGGCGTTTTTTGAAAGGCCGCTCCTGATATAGGATTCCGATTTAAGCGTATGGTTTTCGCCCTCAACCGTTAAAAGATTGTTTACTTCCTGTTTTTCGGAAATACTTTTCTTGTATTCCTCATATGTATCCGTATCGCGCGGCTTTATAAAGCTTATCCCTTTAATTTCAATTTCACCGGACAGAGCTTTAAGTACAAAGCTGTTGTTTCCGCTCTCAAGTTTTACTGTTAACCTATCTGCACCTATATCGCCCGAATCAATTAAAAAATCGCTTATGTATTCCGAAACGCATATCTGGCGCGGGACGATTTCATTGCCGTTCATATCCTGCTCGTAGGTTTTCGTCTCGTCACTCCAGAGAACAGGCAGACCTACCGTTAACGTCTTGTTATTAAACGAAAGCTCGTATTGCGGTTCTCTGTTCTCTTTTCCGCTTATGCGGTAATTTACCAAAATATTATATTCTCCGCTTTTAGAAGCCTCAACGGAAAAAGCGACCGTCCCGCCCTCTGCCGCCGTAAAAGGCAGCGTGACGGTACGGCTGCCGTTCACTTCCGTTATTGCAGCCGAAATATCTCCCGAATTTTCATTCAAAGCGGTCGCGTTCCACCCCTTAAGAGAAGCAGCGGTATAAGACGCTTTGCCTGCCGATTCAACCGTTTTCTGCACTGCCGCCGAAAAGGGCGCGCTGAATGTTGAGGTAAATAAAGCTATTACCGTTATTGCAGTACAGAGCTTGATTTTTTTCATCATAATAATCACCATAGCATTTAGAATTAAAGATATAAAATCAAAAGGTTATAATCGGCAGACAGACATTTTTAATGCGTTAAACCCTTATCCCTTAAATTCGGACTGAACCTTTTTAAGCTTAGTCTCAAAATCGGACCATTTCTTTGTTATTTCCGAATTTGTCTTAGCCTGAAGAGACGGAATTATCGAATCCACATCGGCATTGTCCTTGCCCTCCATAGCAGCACTGATAATCTTTATTATATCTTCCCAGCCGGGAACTATTTTAAGCAGATCCGAACGGTAGCCGTTTCCTGTATTTTCAAAGAAGTAGATATCAACATCCGTAACGCCCGGCAAGGACTTGAATTTTTCGGCAACTTCCTTGTTGTTTACCGTGGGATAGAAAATACGGCTGTTAAGCGCGTATTTGCCCTTATTTTTGGCGTCATACATACTAAGCCTTGCAAGATTGCCCTCGGTGCTGTATGTCATATAGCGCAAAACCTGGAATGCCGCGTTGGGATTTTTAAGGTTGTTGGCGCTTGTTGTCATAAAGCAATGGTCAATATGAACCGGTATACGCCCCTTTATCGCCTGCGGATAGGGATAAAGCTTCCAGTTAAACTTGCAAATAGACTTTAAGTTATCTACCGCCCATGTTCCCTGCTCAAAATGTACAAGGGTTCTGCCGAGCTTGAACGCCATATCAACAACGCCGGTGTTTCCGTTTCCGAATTTGCTTACATAGTCGTTTATGTTCGGAAAACGCAGGCTGTATGCCTCAAGCCCTGCAGTTTTTTTGAGATTTTGATTTAATTTGAGCGCCGCACCGTAGCTTGAAGCCATTTCAAATTTTTTGGTCTTGACATTATACCCGTAAGGACCGCCGTCGGCAGTAAAGCTGCCTGCCGTTTCCGCAGGAACCGCACCGAGATATTCGCAGCCCGAGAATTTATCGGTAGTTCCAGTTTTGAGGACATTTTCAAGCTCCTTCATATTCCACGAAAGGCTCGGTATATCCATATTCAACTCGTCAAATGCGTCCAAATTCAGAACCACGCCGCTGTAATGCGCCTGATGCGGCAAAGCGTAAAGCTTGCCTAAATACGTATAGTTAGCAATCAGAGATGACGGTATATTACTAAACGCCTTATCGTTTTTAACAAACTTATCAAGCGGATAGACCCACCCCTGAACCAAATAGTTCGGAAGTCTTCCCGCATCGTCAAAAACAACGTCCGGCATATTTCCCGCCATAGCACGGGACGCCAAATAATGGTTTGTTTCATCTGCGTCGGCGCCGTGCTTGGGTCTGTAATCAAGCACAAGGTCAATATTCGGATAAACCGCGCTGAATGCGTCAAGCATTGCCTCGTAATCGCACGGGCGGTAGGATGATACCGCAACCTTGACCGTCCCCGAAGCCTTATAATCAGCATCGGGATCGGTTCCCGCACCCTCTACGGTCAATTTGTTTTTACTCGGCGTGAATTTCTTTTCGGGCTTGCTGCCGGTATCCTTGCTTGAAGCGGTACTGCCCTTGCCGTCGGTTTTACCGCCGGACGCGGTGTTTTCGCCGTCAACCTCTTCGGTTATCCAGTATTCGCTTGCGTAGTCGCTGCCGTTTCCCGCTATCTTTACGGTTCTGCGGCATCCGACAGCCGAAAGCATAATGCCGGAAATCAAGGCGAATGATAAAATTTTTATAGCTGCTGTTTTCATTTGGTTACCTCTCTTTTCTTTTTTTGAAAATCTTGAAATACCCCACTACGGCAAGATAAGCCATGCTTACCGTTAAGGTGAAAATTGAGATCAGGCGGTATTTCCCGTTATCGCCCGTTTTCGGATAATTTGCGCCGTTTTCGTTTGAATATGTATACGTGTCCTCTGCGTCCGCCTCATTTAAGACCGAGTGCAGAGCGGGGTAATTATCGGGAGAAAATCCCTCGGTGTTATATTCCTCCGTATCGGGCAGAGCGGTTATTGAAAGATTATCGAAATACGCCGCGTTCATATTCGTGGTTATACTGATATACCCGCCGCCCCTGTATTCATCGGGAATAATGGTTTTCAATACCGGCTCGCGGCCATCCACCGACATTTCGGCTATGCCATCCTTAACCGTCAGCTTCATTGTATGTCGTCCCGTATATTCAAAATTTTCATACGGCGTGGTATGTCCCGCAGATACATCGTTGCCCCAGAAAAGCGGGCGTCCCTCCTGTTCAAGGTAAGCGAGTATTCCGCTGCCCTCGTCAAGCGGATATGCGGCGGGATCGTCAATACCGAAGCCTATCATTGCCCAGTAATAGGTGTTTGAGGCACGCTGAAAATCAACCGTGAGCTCGAAATTTTCGTATTTGCGGCCCTTGTAAACAAGCGAGGACATTTCCGTTTTTGCCTTTTCCCAGCTCCATTCGCCGCTTGATTTTACCGAAAATTTATTGTCTATTCTGTGCAGTCGCCCGTTCGCTATCTCCCACGTTTTCATAGGATCGCTCTTTTTAAGCGCGTCTGAAAATATACTTGAATAATAGCATTCGAAATTTTCGGTTATCTCGCTTTTTCCGTTAAAATCAAACTTAACGGTGTTTTCGTCTACCAAATCCTTATCCCCGGTAACGTTTATAACTCCCTTAAGGGTCACGCCGTTACCGTAAAGTTTAATATGATTTTCAAGAAGCGAATCCGAAAGTATGCCGGTCACGGTATATTTTCCGCGTTTATAGCGGTTGTAGCCGTCAAAATCCCACTCTATCGGGGCTGTGTAAATCACTCCGTCGGCAGCCTTTACCCTGACCGTTTTCGGTAAACCGCTTATTTCCGATGTATCCGTTCCGACATCGGCGTTTATCTCCGGGCTTTCGGAGATTATTTTTTCTGCCGTAACTTTGGTTACGTCGTTATTGTTGAGCGGACGTATTTTCAAATTTTTAAAGCAGCAGATATTAGCCTTGCCCACAAGAGCTATGTATCCGTCCATATCGGTATCGCCGAGCTCGCAGCTGATAGGCGCGGGCAGCGACTCTCCATCAGCGCCCGTAACCGACATTGTTACGGTATTGTATTCCACGGTAAGTTTCAGGGTATGAACTCCCGTGCGGTTGTAACCCGCCGCAGGTTCTTTTCCCACTATGTTTGTATATTTGCCTTTGATTTGTCCCAAAAACATCGGTGTTCCCTCAGCCACGGGGAAAACAGCCAGTCCGCCGCCGCTCTTGGTAATATATTCGGCGGGATTTTTAATTCCGAATACCACCATCGGGTAGTTATATTCGCCCACCTCATCGCGCTGAATATCTACCGTCAGCTCAAAGTTATGGTATTTCCTTTTTGCAAAAAGCAGGGATGAGAGATATTTTTCGCCCCATTTCATATCGCCGACCGTTTCCTTGGTACGTGCAATTCCCTTTTCGGAAATTTCCCAAAACGGCGAATATGAATTTTGAATTTCAAGTCCTCTTTCCGCATCATCGGCATAGTAGCAGTCAAACCCCGCCGTATCGTCGCTTGATGTAAGCGGCAGGCTTATCCCGTCGTCCTTGCCGTAAACTGTAATCCGCACTGTCGCGGTTTTTCCCTGACATTCCGCCGTAATAACGGCGCTGCCCTTTTTCCTTGCCGAAACAACTCCGTTTTTAACATCGGCTACAGCCGAATCCGACGTACTCCATTTTACGGTGTCGTCCCCCGTTATTTTGGCGGGACTGAAACACGGGTAATATGTTTCGGTCTCACCCTCGAATATATAATCGGATTCCCGACCGAGGGTAAAGCTTTCAAGAGGACCCGGCAGCACTATTCTTTTTGCTATTTCTGCGGCTATAAAGCCGTATCCGCTCTTTGTAGGATGAACCCCGTCGGCATACCACAAGGAATGTCCCTCTGTCAGCGAGTAAATGTCTATTACATCACACCCGGCAGCTTTCGCGATCTCCCTTTGCAGCGGCACTATTTCGTTCTTGACCGTCTCTGCCGAAATATCGTAATTATCTGTTGCAACCGCAGGCGATAAGGCGACATATACCGTCGGGTTTGAGGGCAGCGCCCTATACTCCGCAATAAGCGCTTTGTAATCATCGGCATAGGAATCGTTCAAGCTCCAGTTTTGAGGCTTAGAATCGTTTGTGCCGAGCATTATTACAACTATATTCGGTGCAAAAGCCTTGCTTGCGGTGAAAGCACTTGACGAGGTATAAGGATTATCCCCCGATTTTAAAAGGGTCGCCCCGTCAACACCGAAATTTTCAATATCGTATTTTCCGCCCAAAAGCTTACGCATTTGCCATGGATAGCCCTGCTCTGTACCGGAGGCGTAGGTTATGCTGTCTCCCACACAGGCAACCCTTACAGGCGACAGATCTTCCTTGCCCTTAACCCTGACCTTAATTTCAGCCGTGCTGTCGCCTATTATTACGCGCGAATGTTTATCATAATCAATCAGCGGCGAAAGCGAGCCGATAAGCGTATATTCCCCGCGCACAAAACGGTTATAATTCGCTCTGCTCCACTCAACGTTCAGGGTATATTCTTCATTATCGCTTCCTACAATCTTAACGCTTTCGGGCAATTTAAGGTCTTCCGGCAAAACGCCCGTTTCAACCTCAACCGCCGTCGGAGCTTTTACCCTCGCAATTGAAACGTTTTTCAGTTCTCCTTTCACTTCCTTAACAGAAAGTCTTGATAATCCGCATACATTTGCCATTCCCACAAGGGCTATATAACCCCCTGTGTAGTCCTCGGGCAAAATTTCTACCAGCTGCTCCGGATTGTTTCCGTCGCCCGATATTTTAACGGTCACTCTGCCGTATCTTACGGATATTGTCATTGTATGTACGGTTTCGCGGCTATACCCTGCAGGTGCCTGCGCCACAGCCGAAAAATCATTACCGCGAACACATAGCGCGCCTTCGGCGGTTGCATAGCAGAAGTATCCGCCGTCCTTATAATATGCAAAATTACCGGGGTTCTTTATTCCGAAAATAACACCCGGATACATATAACCGTAGCCGCCGCTCTCTTTCCTCTGCATATTAACGGTCAGCTCAAAATATTTATACTGCTTAACATTATAAACCAATGTTGATGTGTAAAGATCTTCGTCATATTCGACCCTCGGCAGAGTATCCGGGTTTCTCCAAATGCTTCCGTCCTCCTTATGCTGCCAATAGTCCGTGTAATTTTCCACGAGCTTCATTCCGTTTTTAATGCTCTCGGCATAGTAGCAATCGAATTTCTTCATATCCTCGGAATTTGAAAGCCCGATATATTCCTTAATCGGCATAGGAACAACATCTCCGCCCAAATCGGTAACACTGAAATTGCGGAACTGGCAACCGCCCGTTCCTGCGGCAAATCCTATTTTGCCGCCGTAATAATCGTCGCCCAAGGTAAACTGTTCGGAATATGCGGCTTTAGTGCCCTGCTTTACCGTTACGGTAACAGCCTTACCCATCACTCTTACCGTAACCTTTGACCATAATGCAAGACTGCCGTATTCACCGGTTTTCGTATGGTCGGTATTGTCGCTTTGGGTTTTGTACTCTCCGTCGGTAATGCCCTTTAAATTTATAATACCCTCGTTATAAAGCCATACCGAGTAGCCGCCGCCCTCGGCATTAACCCATGACATAGGGTCCTGAACTCCGAAAATCAGCTTTGGCAGCACCTGCCAGTTTGCAGGCACAACCCTGAACTCCGCAGTCATTTCAAAATTGCGGTAGGCTTGTTTTCTGTAAAGAGCCGTGGTAACAACATCGTCCTGTGCGTCCCAGATTTTGTAATCGCCCGATGTGTGATTTCCGGTAGAGGTGCAGGTATGCTTTACTATTCGGCTTACGACCGAAAAGTATTTTTCGGGCTCTGCTGCCGAAAGACCTGCGGTAACGGCACTCTCGCCGTGATAAACATTAAAATTCTCGGCAAGCACAGCGGCGTCCTTAAAGACGATCGAATCTGTTGTGCTGTCGGAATCAGCTAAAGAATATATTGAGCAGGTTCCGCATATAACCGCAATTATTGTAAAAACGGTCAAAACGGCATTGATAAGCTCAGCCCGTTTAACTTTTATCATCCTACCAATCCTCTCTGACGGAAGCCGATACATAAAGCAGCGGCTTCCGTCAATATGCTTAGATTTAAATTACGCTTCCGCGATGATTGCTTTTTTGAGCTTTATAAAGTCTAAAATATTTACAGACTTATCATCATTCATATCAAGGTCAACGCCCTCGCCCGCTGTAGCCGTGCCGAGAAGAATCTTTTTCATTGCAGTAAGGTCAACAGCGTTAAGTGACCAGTTATCGTCAGTATCGCCCTTTATGGCTTTACCGAAAACAGCTTTTGCAAATGCTCTTGCCATAAGCGCGTAACCGCCTGCATTCGGGTGAACTCCGTCCGCAAACCAGTTTCCGTGATTTTCGGTAAAGGAGTACATATCTACCGTTTTAATGCCAAGCTCTGCGGCTATCTCCCTTTGCTTTGCCGTAACAGCCGATATATTGCTTTCTATGTAGCAGGCCGGTGAAATTGCCAAATAAACCTCAGGTTTGTTTTCAAGATACATATACTCCTCTATCAGAGAGGTATAGTCCGATACGAACTGCTCCTCATTCCAATAGTCGTTCCATGAATCGTTTGTGCCGAGCATCATTATAACGATATCGGGATTGCTTGCAAGGCTGTTTGTATACGGTGTACTTCCCACATAAGGTGATTTATCGCTTTGTGCGGTAGCGCCGCAAACCCCGAAATTCATAACCTCGTACCGTGCGCCCAACAGCTTTTGCAAAACAGCAGGATATGATTCGCCGGCCTCCGCCTTATCACCATAGGTAATGCTGTCGCCCACGCAGGCAACGCGTATCGGGGTAACCTCTTCCCCGGTTACGGTAACGGTAAGAGTTGCCGTTTGTCCGTTCGGAACTACTCTTTTGCCTTCGGCATTTATTATCTTACCGAGTGTTCCGGTAAAAGTATAATCGCCGGGAACAAAGCGGCTGTAGGTCGATGTATCCCATACAACGGGTAAATCGTAGCTGTTTCCGTCATCGCATAAAACCGATACGGCAGCCGGAAGATTTAACTCTTCCGCAAAAGTGAGCACAGGTACGCTTAACGAGTCAGGGGTATTAACCGCAATGGCTTTAACAGAGGTATCTGCCTCGCCGCCGAGGTCGGTAACGGAAAATCTTATAAATTTCGACTCGCCGGGGCCTGCCGCAAAGCCTACATAACCGCCGTTATAATTCTCCCCGAGATCGAATGAATAAGAATAAGTATTCGGGTCTGCCCAACCGTACGTTTTAACCGTAACGGTTGCAATTCCGTTTTCAACACGAACCTTTAAAGTAACAAAGTCATAGCTTAGTCCCTGAAAAGACGCATGGCTGTCTAAATTATCGTCAAGATTTACAGGTTCGCCGTCAACAATTCCCGCAAAATTGATTACACCCTCATTGTAAAGCTGAACCAAATATCCGCCGTCCTCGCGGTTTACCCAGCTTAAAGGGTTTGTCGCGCCGAATACAAGCTTCGGCAATCTGTCCGATCCTGCGCTTTTCAGCTGTACCGACATTTCAAAATTGCGATAGGTGCTGTTTTTAACCAACGCCTTTGTTATCGTGTTGTTCACGTTATTCCAACGTTCCTCACCGCTGTACGGGTCATATGTCGATGTGAGAAAACCGTTTTCATCAAAATTGAAATAATTATCAAATTCGGCTGCCGTGAAATTATCACTCAACGCTTGGTCGCTGTGATAAATGTCAAACTTCCCGAGTATATCGTCTTTGTTCATTAACTGGCTTTTAACATCGTTAAGTACCTCGCCGCCGAGATCCGTCACGTTCATACTGATAATTCTGCTCACGCCCGTACCGAAAACAAATCCGATATATCCGCCTCTGTATTCGGCGCCGAGAGCACCTAAATCGTATTCATACGAATACGGCTCGCACCAGTCTTCCTCTACGGTAACCGTAACCTTTTCACCCTGAACACGCACTGTTAGATTGTACCATGCGTCCCAAAGGTTGTAAAACTTTCCTTGTGCGTTGTACTTCACAGGGTCGTCATTGGAAGCATACGCACCGCCGAAAATGCCGTTCAAATAACTGTTACCCTCGTTATAAAGTCCTACCGTATATCCGCCGCCGCTTGTGTTTATCCAAGCGGTCGGGTCTTGTACCCCGAATATCACACGCGGTAAAACCGCCCAGTTTTTATCAACATTTATCATGCGCACCTTCAGCTCAAAGTCACGCATTTTCTTCGCCTTATACAGTGCCGAAGACACTACCTCGTTTTGCGCCGACCATACATCGCCGCAGCCGCCGAGCTCGGTGATTTTATGTATAATGCCGCCCTCGGTAGTTTCAAAGCGATCGTCGAAATCAGCCTTTGAAAGACCGCTTGAAGAAGCGCTTGCGCTGCCGTAAACATTGACGGCGTCCTTAATTTCGGCTGCCGAAATTGTAACAGAAGTATTTTCCCCCTCGGCTGTTGCCGTTAAAAGTCCGCCCACAGGCAATATTGCCGCTGTAAGCGCTAAAGAAAGTGTAAACGAAAGCGCTGTTTTCAAAATCCCCCGATTCAATATTTTTCTCATTATAAACCCTCCAAAATTATTTTAAAAAACAACCGTGGCGCATAAACAGTCAAAAACACCGCCCTTTCTGTACCCGAACTTTTAAATTGCTGCACAAAGTGACTTAATTGATAAAGAATATAATCACTTATCTGTGATTGAAAAAGCGTGAGCTCTCGCGTTTGCTGTTGCGTGTTTCAAACAGTTACGGTTTCTCATTTGCAAATTATAACCAAAAACAGTATTGACTATTTACATTATTTATTGTATACTTCACATAAGGTGTTTTCAATTCTAAAATACACCTGTTATATATACAAATCGACTGCAAAGGAAATATTATGCAACATTATAATTTTTTCAGATTATTGGATTCATCCCACAACGATATATCGGATGAATCAGCGCCGATCATTGTTAATTGCGGCGGTAAGACCGATACCGATATTCCTTTTGACACCGTGCTTGAAAATCGTACCGACTTTCATTTTCTTTATATAGTTGATGGCAGCGTAACCGCTTTTATGGATAAAAGGCAAGTCCCGCTGAAAACAGGGGACATTGTTTTTTACCATCCGCACCAAATACACCATTATGAATTTAACGGTGACGGGCGAATTACATATTATTGGCTTTACTTCACCGGCAAGGATTCCCAAGAGCTGATGGAGCGTTTCGGTTTCAAAAACCAAACCGTAATAAACGTGGGCGTAAATACACGCCTTTGCGATATTTTTGAGCATTTGATTTCAGAGCTTATTTTCAGAAAACAGGACTTCACATTTTACGCGGGAACATACCTTATGCAGCTGTTTTTGGAAATATCGCGTTGTAACTCCTCTGAAAGTCACAAGGCAGATACATCGTACCGTATTGAAAAATCGCTTCAATTCCTTATCAATAATTTCAAACAGGATATAAGTATTCCCGACCTTGCGTCAATTGAAAATTTGAGCTCAAGCCGTTACCGCTATGTTTTCAAAGAGTTGACCGGAAAATCACCGAAGGAATACCTGACAGATGTGCGTATGCAGCGTGCGCGCGATCTGCTCACAACCACAAATCTTTCGGTATCGGATATTGCGGAGCTGGTAGGCTATAAGAATATGCTGTATTTTTGCCGCATTTTCAAGCAATACAGCGGAATGACCGCCTCGGAGTTTCGCAAAAGACCTTTGTAACTTAATCACGCGCTTAAACAGGCTTACAGGCAGCAAAGGGAAAACCGCTATTGCTATGCCGAATGCCGTGCTGATTATTGAAAGAATAACCTGTTTAAAGCTGTATCGTCAGGTTTTTCAAGGATTAAAAGCACATTGTTATTCTCAAAGGCTTTCTTTATTTTTCGCTCTTCTTTTTTCGTGTGTCTGTTCGGATTGTGATGCGGTCGGCGTGACCTTTCTACCAACGAGTGCCAATCTGTACCGTCATATCTATTGCACCATCTTTTTACACTCGACAGGCTTACTCCGTACATTCGGCTTGCTGCACTTTTTCCGTTTTTCTTTGCAAATTTTACTACTGCTTGCTTTTTCTTGGCTTCTTGTGTTATTATATTCATCAGAAGTTACTTCCTTTCGGTATTTGGTTTTGTGGTAAAAACATTATACCATATTTGGAAGTTAACTTCTCTTTTTATTGGGTCACATCATTTTAACACATACAATCAATGTATTTAATTCCAATGCTTTTCATGGACGCATATGGAATTTTCACATATCCGGTAAAAGCTCCGTCAAATTGAAGTCCACCCTTGATCTTATTCGTGTCAGGCTGATCGTCGTTATAACAATCGATTATTTCGCCGCTTTCCCATTCATTTGAATTAAGCGACATTTTTTGATAGTTTGCTCCAACTTTTAAAGACACTTCCGGATAACCGTAATGTCTCGAATTTGCCAATTTTTAAAAAATAAGAGTTGGATTTATAGTATTTGCATTTGGTATTGAAACAAAAAACAGCAACCCGGTTGTATTCGCTAAATTTTCACTCATAGAATCAAACTGCAATGTACAGGTCGATGTGATTGCCAGCTTGTCCGGCTTAACATTCCAAGGAAGCGTGCGGTTTGCCGTTTTCCCTTTTAATAATACATCCTCTATAGGATATTGCGAGGTTCCTTCAAGCATAGTATGCTTAGCAATATAATTGGTAATCGGCGTAACGGCAATACCTTCATCCTGTTCATCTATTGCATTTGCGAACATGTTTAGTCCTGAAAAGATCACAGATATACAAATTGCTACTGTCAATAATACTGGAATGATTTTTTTCATCTTAATCAGCCTCCAAAAGTAGTTTTTTGATTGCGCCAAGATCTATTGAATTGATAACTCCGTCTTGATTTGCATCAGCCGCCATTAAATTGATTGTTTTTTTCCCGCCAATTTCGCTTTTAACCTTACTAAATCTCTTATATCAAAGTACCCGTCTGCATTTACATCATACTCGACACATTTTTCGCCAAAAACATCAATCACCCTGTTATTTTCTGCTTTGCAAATCAATGCAGACGAACACAAAATACAAAATATTAGTATTGATAAAATTCCTGTTTTGATTTCTTTTTTCATTTACATCACATATCCTCCCTCAATTATATTTCTATCAAACAAGGCGGAAATCAAAAACAATTTATGCTAAATTGCCAAGATTTGTCAATATCAGTATATCTAATTGTTCGTTTTTTTGTAAATGAACAATATTATAATTTTTTATGGACAAATTTATTATTTATGTTTGTTTCTGTATTCCAAAGCGGTAGTGCCTGTTTCTCTTTTAAAAATTTTCATAAAATGTAAAATGTCTGAAAAGCCGCATGAAAGTGCTACGGCAGTTACAGATAAATCAGTGGTTTCCAATAATTCACAAGCATACATAACGCGTTTTTTTATAACATAGTTTATAAGCGTCAAACCGTATTCTTTCTTGAAAAGTCTTAATAAGTGCGCATGGCTTACGCCTACATCCCTGCAAAGACTCTCTATGTTAAAAAACTGTGACATACAACTACAGTCTATAATCTCTTTTACTCCTTTAACATCGCTTGCAGGTATATGCGAAACGCAAATATCCATTACCTTATAAAATGCAGACAAAACACCAAAATATTCATTTGCTTTATCGCAAAGCGACTCAAACAAATCCTTTAATGTTGCGTTTATTATCTTATAATGTCTGTTTTTCAAAACAAAAACCTCATTTGAAAAACCAATCAGTTCTCTGTAATGCTCCGCCGTTTCGCCTTCAAGCGAAAACCAAACATATTCCCACGGGTCAGTTAAATCCGGGTAATATCGCATTTTGACATTCGGAGGAATAAAAAACATATCGCCGCTGCCGAGCTTATATTTTTCTTCTTCGACCTCCAAAGTTCCGCTGCCTGAAATAATAAAATGCCATGTATAAAATGTTTGCACTCTGAAAGAACGCTGCGGTTTTGTTACTGCAAAATTATCGTACCCAACTCCCAAAATCGTTTTGTCACCGATGTTGCTTGCCAAGCCATAATATGACGGCACATTTATAAAGTTCCACATAATTAACACCTCAAAAAAAGCATAACACAAGTTTTCAAAAAAGTAAATGATAAAAAAAAACATAATTATGTTTTTTTAAAACATTGCTTTTTCATAACTTTTTTGCTATTGTTTTTTTAAGGAGATGACTTGATATGGCAAAAATCAAAGCATGTGTAGTAGGTTTAGGAAACCGTGGGTTCAGCCTTATCCACGATGTACTTCTAAAAAACGAAGATATTCAGATAATATCGGTATGCGATATTTACGAGGACAGAATTGCGCGCGCCGCTCAGAAAATCAAGGAATACGGTGAAGAACCGAAAGGCTTCACCGATTACAGGGAGGCACTTTCGGTTAAGGGGCTTGACGCCGTTTTTATATTCAGCGATTGGAGCACCCACACGGAAATTGCCGTTTACGCTATGAAAAAGGGCATTGCCGTTGCAAGCGAGGTTGGGTGCGAATATACGCTTGAAAACTGTCAAAAGCTTGTGAGAACAAGGGAAGAAACGGGAACGCCCTATATGTTTGTTGAAAACTGCTGCTGGGGTAAAGAAGAGCTCCTTGCAACCTCAATGGCACGAAAAAACGTTTTCGGAACAATAGTGCATTGCGCCGGCGCTTATGCGCACGATTTGCGCAATGAGATTGCCTACGGTCACGTTACCCGCCACTACCGTTTTGATAACTACCTTAACCGTTGCTGCGAAAACTACCCGACGCACGAGCTGGGTCCCATTGCAAAACTGCTTGATATTAACCGCGGCAACAGGATAATGACCGTTTCATCCTTTGCTTCAAAAAGCGCGGGACTTAGCGAATATATTAAAACCCGCGTCGATGCAACCGATGAAATGAAAGCCGCTAACTTTGCACAGGGGGATATTATTACCACTGTTTTGACCTGCGCGCGCGGCGAAACAATTCTTTTGCGGCTTGATACAACCCTGCCGCGCTCCTACAGCCGTGATTTTACGGTTCGCGGCACAAAGGGACTGTATATGCAGGATACAAACTCGGTATTTCTTGACGGCGACGAAGAATCGTTTGAGCCGGTGGAATATTACAAAAAGGCGCTTAATAACGCCATTAAATTTGAAGACGAATACTTACCCGGAATTTGGAAAAACGTTACCGAGGAAACGCTGAAAGCAGGCCACGGCGGAATGGATTGGTTTGCCTACATGGGCTTTACCGACGCGCTTATAAACGGTGAGGAAATGCCGGTTGATGTGTACGATGCCGCTACGTGGCAGGCGGTGGCGGTGCTTTCGGAAATGTCAATAAAGCAGGGCGGCGCACCGCAGATAATGCCCGATTTTACAAACGGAAAATGGTTTAAACGCCCGCGAAAGGACGTTTGCAGGCTGTAAAGAAAGGAGCCTTTGGGTTGCAAAATCGGCTCCCTTGTGTAAAGGGAGCTGGCAAAACCGCAGGTTTTGACCTTAGTGTAAAATAAATGTAGGAAAAACAGTACAAGAGTATGCCAAAATGTGTTTTAATAAGGTTGAAGGACCCAAAACACTAAGGAGGCATACTCTTGTAAAAAACAGTATAACACAGATTAACGGGAGATTTCATCAAAAAAATCAGAGAAATATTCAAAGAAAGTGAAAAACTTTACGAGACAGAAGAAAAAATCAAATTGCAAACGCAAAATTCAGCAACAAGCCTTGTGGAGCTCTATATAAAAACATATATAGTTCGTAAAAAAATGTCGGTAAAAGGGCTTTCGTAGGTTCGAATCAAAAAAATGCTGAAAAAGTGCCGTTTGCATCTATAAAACTATCATTAAAAAATCTTTCCAAAAAACGCGAAAAACCCCGAATTTATCGGGGTTTCAGTCTGTCGAAAAAGTCCAGCAAAAGCTGGGCTTTTTTACGTAAATATGGTATAATAGAAGCGGTGATGAAAGTGATAGT
>URPQ01000011.1 GCA_900549755.1 uncultured Oscillospiraceae bacterium | reverse complement strand
GTATGGTATGCTACGAATATTGAGATTTACGATTATGTTTCCGCTTACCGCTCACTTGTTTTCAGCGCCGACGGCAGTATGGTCTATAATCCGACGCTCTTAGATATTTGGTTTACCGAGGACGGCAAGCCCTACATAATAAAATCAGGTGAGACACTGATTAAAAGGTCAAATTAAGCCTTCAAAAAATCACGGCAATAAAAGCTTTTATCGCCGTGATTTTTTGTAACTATTAAATTTTACTTATTATTTCTCCCGCGTTTTCAAGCACAATATAGGGCTTATCCTCTGATTTTTCGAGAATTTCGGATGTGGTTTCCCCGCTCATAACAAGCACCGAAAGCGCACCGGCGTTCAGCCCGCTTTTAATATCGGTGTAAATTCTGTCGCCTATAACGGCGGTTTCCTGCGGAGTACATTTTTCCTTTTCCATTGCAAGCTGTATCATAAGCGGCGCGGGCTTGCCTATAACAAAGGGTCTTTTCCCAGTCGCGTTATAAATCATATCGCAAATACTTCCGCAATCGGGCACGCTGCCGTATTCGGTAGGGCACACATAATCGGGGTTAGTGGCAATATACGGCAGCTCCTTAGTGCAAAGCATTTTTGATACATCGTCGAGCTTTTTAAAGGTAAGCTCGGTATCAAAGCCCATTACTATGCACTCGGTTTTTTCGGTATCCTCGGTTATTTCAAAGCCGTTATCCCTAAGCTCCGCTTTAAGCGATTCCGTTCCGCAAACATAAAGCCTTTTGCCGAGGTTGTTTTTCTTTAAATACCAAGACGTTGCCTGCGACGAGGTAAGAAAATCATCATTTGTCGCGCAAATTCCGAGACGGGCAAGCTTTTCAACATATGCGCTCACGCTTTTTGAGGAATTGTTGGTTATAAAAAGGTATCTCTTCCCCGCTCTTTTTATAGACGCGAGCAATTCTTCGGTAAAATCGTAAAGTCGGTTGCCGATATACAGCGTGCCGTCCATATCAAAAAGGAAAAGCTTTATATTTTCAAAACAGTCCGTTTTCATCAGCCTATCCTTTCAAGAAATTTCTTCGTCGCGTAATCCGCATAACGGTCAAGCTGACCCTTATCGCGCAGATAAAACAAAATCGTATACCTGTCGCGCAGGCCCAATGCGCGCTTTATAGCCTTATAAATCGTATCATAATCGGTTGTAACGTTGGGCATATCCATTTTATTGCAAAATTCTTCTATTTTATCAAAATACGGCAGATACTTTTCAATAAGCGACATTAAATGCTTATCGTCCGTTTCCGAATAAAGCAGACGGTACATTTCCGCCATAATCCTTGTACCCTCGCAGACCTCAAGCCCGTGCAGGTTAGGCTTTTCGCCCCTTTCAACGCTTTCAAGCTCCCATACGTGCGCCACTATGTGCTCTGAGCCGGAAGCAGGGCGCGAATTACCCGTAAACGCCATTCCGAGCCCCGTTACCAAAAAGCCCTCCATTATGTTTTTAATGCAATCGGCACTGCGCGATTTAAGGTCGTAGCCGTTTTTCATACATTTATCGGTAGCCTCTATTACCTCATCGGCAATTTCTTTGCAGTAATAATCGCCGTTATAATCGCGTGCCAGTTCCCAGTCAAGTATTCCGATATATTTCCCGAACATATCGCCTATGCCCGAAAGCAGCATATCAAACGGCGCTTCCTTCATAACGTCAAGGTCGGCTATAATATATTTCGGCGTGGTGCATTTAATTGTTGCCTTTGTGCCGTCAAACAGTGTGGGTGACCCTGCCGAGGCATATCCGTCCATTGAAGGCGCAGTTCCCGCAATTCCGTAAGGCAGACCCAAACGATAGGAAACCACCCTGCAAATATCATTCACAACACCCGAGCCTACCGCCAGAATAAAATCGGGCTGCGGTGAATATTTAAAAATATCCGAATCAGCCTTCGGGTCGTTTAAGTGTATCAGTACATCGCCGATATTCCGCGCGTCCGGCAGAACATCTCCCTTTAAAATATGCTTGTGCGAAAATTTTCCGACAGATTTCAATATCTGCTCCGACTTTTCGCCCAAAACGCGGTATGTATTTTCATCACACACCATATATACCTTGTTGTAATCTCTGAGTAATTCGGGCAGATGATTTATGGCTCCGCTTTCTATTATATATTTTTCAAGCGGCGCGCGGTGCATACCCATTTCACAGCTGCATTTTCTTTCAATCATTTTCTATTCCTCCGTATATTTTTTCATTATTTTCGGAAAATCCAAATAATTATCTACCATTTCAAAACCGAAATCGGATAAATATACCGAATCAAATGCGAAAAGCCTTATATTTTTCATAGAATCACCTTTAAAGTTTTATTTCTGCCCGTAGTATGCATTAGCACCGTGCTTTCTGAAATAGTGCTTATCAGCCAGCTCCTTTTGAAATTCAACCGTAGGATTTAATTTTAAGGTGTGCCATGCTATCATTGCGGTTTCCTCTAAAACTACGGCATTTTCCACCGAGCCTTCGGCGCTTTTTCCCCAAGTAAATGGTCCGTGCGAATACACAAGCACACCGGGTATATCCATAGGATTTTTCCCTGCAAAGGCTTCACATATAACCCTGCCCGTTTCCCTTTCATATTCCCCCGAAATCTCCTCGGCAGTCAGCTTTCTTGTGCAGGGAATATCGCCGTAAAAGGTATCGGCATGGGTCGTGCCGAGCATAGGTATAGACCTACCCGCCTGTGCAAACGCGGTCGCCCACCTTGAATGGGTGTGCGTTATTCCGCCGATATTGCCGAATTGCCTATATAATTCAAGGTGCGTAGGCAGATCCGATGACGGACGGCGCTTTCCCTCGACAATATTTCCGTTTAAATCAACTATTACCATATCGTCCGGTGTCATAGCGCCATACGGCATACCCGAGGGCTTTATTACCACAAGCCCGCTTTCCCTGTCAATTTCCGAAACATTGCCCCATGTAAGCGTTACAAGAGCGTTTTCCTTCAGCTGTAAATTTGCCCTGTATACTTTATTTTTCAATTCTTCAAGCATATAAACATCTCCGAAAAAGCTGTTAAAAACAGTTTGTATTCTTGACCGAAGCCGTTATTTATGATAATATTATATCATAAATGCGCAAACACGCAATATACGGCGCTTATAATGCGTTATTATCACGCAAAACGGTCAAAACGAGCAAAAATATATAAATTTTATGATCAATTGGGAGTAAAATATGAAGGAAGAACAAATTGATAAATTACTTAAAATAATAGAGGAAAACGGTTTTGCAACGGTAAAATACATAGCGAAAGCTGTATATGCCAGTGAATCGACAGTACGCCGACAGCTTACAACACTTGAACGAATGGGACTTGTTGTGCGCAGCTACGGCGGTGCCGAGCTTAAAAAGGACAGTGTAAATACCCCAATAGAATTGCGCCTGCAAAAAAATCACAGGCAAAAGGATATAATAGCAAAAAAAGCGGCAAAGCTTATTAAAGAAAACTCTACCGTTTTTATTGACGCGTCTTCAACCTGCCAGCATATGGCTCCCTACCTTGCCGATAAAAAGCAGATTACGATATATACCTACAGTGCGCGGCTTTGCGATATTTTAGCCGGCTACGGTGTAAAACGTGTTTTTTGCCTCGGCGGGTTGTATAACCGCACCTCAAAGGTTTTTACCGGTGAATACGCGGTAAGTATGGCGCAAAAGGTTTTCTACGATTACTTTTTCTTTTCCTCCAGCGGGCTATCGGACGGAACGGTATCAGATTACTGCGAGGAGGAAACGCATATACGCCGCGTAGTTCTCAGTAATTCCGAAAAGAAATATTTTTTATGCGACAGCGGAAAATTCGGTAAACGCTCAGCAAATATTTTATGCCGCGAAACAGAATTGACCGGAGTTATAACCGAAACAGATGAATAACGGCTATAAACCCCGGTCAATGCCGAATTTTATTTTTCAAAATAATCGCAGGTGAAACTATCCCACGGAATTTCAGGCAAGGTGTTTTCCGTTATGCGCTCGTGAATATGCTGCATAAGCGGATATTCGGATATTTTACTGCCGAAATACCTGCCGAGTAATTCAATAATCGCAACCGATTCAAGCGTAACGCCCGCCAGTATTTCTCGCGCAGCGGTAAATTCCGTGCCGGAGCCCAGTATTACCCCAAGCCGCCTTGTTCTGCCGCCGAATACCGTTACATAAAGGTCGCCCACACCGAACATAAGGGCGTTATCCTGACCGCCTGACAGCTTGATTATAGCGTGCATTTCGCGTGCCGCCTCATAAAAAAGCCCTGCCTGCGCATTGTATTTTTCGGGTAATGACGGGTCGTTTTTAGTATACGCGCCTATTGCAAGGCTTACCGCCATGGCATAGGCGTTTTTCAGCGCTACGGCGGTTTCAATTCCCGCTATATCGTCTGTTACGGAAATATGGTAATATTCCGTTTTTAAAGCCGCGCGCAGCTCGTTTAGTATATCCTTATCCTTACCGCAAAACGCAACCTCGGTATGTATTCTGTCGGCAAGCTCAAAGCTTATGCACGGTCCGCCAACAGCATTGAACGATACATCGGGTCTGAGCGACGAAAACCACACCGGGAAAGGAGAAAGCGTGCCGTCGGCATTTTCGTGCAAGCCCTTTGTGATTGCAAGCACCCGCTGCCCGCTTTTAAGGTGCGGAATTACATTTTTTGCAAACCAATCCACCCCAAAGCTTGAAACGCCGCAAATAAGAATATCGCACTCAGGTATATTTCCTTTAATTTCTTCAAACTGTTTGAAAGAAATATCACCCTTAAGCTCCCGCTTTAAGGTTTTGTGGTAACCGTTCTCTTTCAGCCCGTCAATTATTTCCGTATCAAGCGGAGTTCCTACCAATACCACCGAATGACCGTTATCAAGTGCGGGAACCGTCATTGCCGAGCCCATCATACCAGAGCCTATGATTACAATTTTCATGCTTTTTCCTCCGTTTTATTCAATATTCTTTGTCGCAACAATATTTGTTCCGAAAACCTCCTTGATTATTATATCACCAATACCCACCGGTGCGCAAACGCTTTTTGCCCTTATAAGGCGCATAACCTCAAAAATTTTATCCTTCGGTACAGGGCTTGCGGTTTTAACGCTTACCATAGTGTCCTCGCGGTTTTCAACGCGGACGGATGATGTAACCGTGCGCGTGGGGTTGGTACATTCGTCTATGGCATACTGCTTACCCTTTGGGCAACTGTTGCCCGTAACGGTTATATTATCGCCGTTAATTTCAACTTTGAGCGCGCACCCGCGCGGGCAGATTATACAGGTCATATCCCTTGTCATTTTACTTCCTCCAGACTGACGGTTATTTCTTCCCCTGCCAAAGCCAATTTCTCAGGCTTTAACACTATTTTTTCCATTTCCCCGGGCGCGGCTTTCAGCCGCACGGCGGTTGCAAGCACATTATCGCCCGAGCTTACGGTGTATTTAACCTTACCGAACGGCTTAGATACGCGCAGGAACAATGCCACATCATTTTTCTCATCAGCGTTTATTCTCTGCGGCAGAACATAGCGCACGCCGTTACCCGCCTTTGTGATTACGGTTTTGCCGCAATTTGCGCCGTTCAGCACATATTCCGCTGCCCCCTTACCCGCAATTTCAGCCTCGTCCGATACATAATCCACCAAATCATGCACCTGCAAAACATTTCCGCAGGCGAAAATGCCCTCTGTCTCGGTCTGACGGTTTTCATCTACCGTAGCGCCGTTCGTTATTCTGTCCATTGCTATTCCGGCATTGCGGGTCAGCTCGTTTTCGGGAATAAGCCCTACCGATAAAAGCAGCGTATCGCAGGGTATATAGCGCTTTGTTTCTTCAATTATATTGCGGTTTTCATCTACCTTTGCAATTGTCACGCCCTCTACCCTTTCCCTGCCGTGAATTTCCGCCACGGTGGTGGATAAATAAAGCGGTATGCCGAAGTCCTCAAGGCATTGAACAATGTTCCGTTTAAGTCCGCCCGAATACGGCATAAGCTCGCACACTGCCTCAACATTTGCGCCCTCAAGCGACATTCTGCGCGCCATAATAAGCCCTATATCGCCCGAACCCAATATAACTACCTTTTTACCGACCGAGTAACCCTCGCAGTTCATAAGCTTTTGCGCCGTGCCCGCGCTGTATACCCCTGCAGGGCGTGTTCCCGCGGTGTTTAGTGCGCCGCGGCTGCGTTCACGGCAGCCCATTGCAAGAATTACAGCCTTTGCCTTTATTTTAAGCAGCCCTGCGGTGCTTTGCGCGGTTACTGTTTTATCGGGCGAAATACCCGTTACCATAGTTTCGCAGTATGTTTTTATTCCGCGCTCTTTTACCTTTTCGGCGTAGACCGTCGCGTATTCGGGGCCTGTAAGCTCGCGCCCCAATTTGTGCAGCCCGAAGCCGTTGTGAATACACTGCTTTAAAATTCCGCCTAACATCTCCTCGCGCTCTAAAATGCAAACATCGGTTACTCCGCTGTCATATGCCGCGACTGCCGCCGCCATTCCCGCGGGACCGCCGCCTATTACTGCTATATCGTGATTTATCATTTCTTTTTCCCTCACAGTCTGCCTGTTACAGTATTCGATTTTCCGCCCTTTTTGGTTATCTCGGTCATCGGCTTACCCGTTTCCTTTTCAATAAGCCGCATAACATAGGGCATACAGAAGCCGCCCTGACATCTTCCCATTCCGGCGCGTGTGCGGCGCTTAACACCGTCAATATCCGTCGCTTTGGGGTTGCGGCGCAGTGCGTCTATTATCTCGCCCTCGCTTACCGTTTCGCAGCGGCATATGATTCTGCCGTAGGCGGGGTTTTGCTTTATATATTCGTCCTTTTCCTCATCGCTCATTTTCTTAAAGGCGTGGGTGTCCTCGCGCGTGCCGTTAAAATCGGGGTTCTCGGTGAGTTCCAGCCCGCTTTTTTCAAGCAGCTCCGCAATATATTCCGCAATTGCGGCGGATGATGACAGTCCGGGTGAATCTATCGCCGCGGCATGGATAAGCCCCTTTATCTTGTCCGATTCCTTTATAATGAAATCGCCGCTTTTTTCCGACGCGCGCACACCAGAAAAAGAGGTTATAACCGCGCGTGTATTAACGCTCGGCACACTTTTTTTGGCAAGCTCGGTTACCGTTTTAAGTCCGCCCGCCGTGGTTTCGGTGTTATCGGGCGTTTCCACCCTTTCGGCGGTAGGGCCTAAGAGTAAATTACCGTCAGCTGTGGGGGTTACCAAAATGCCCTTGCCGTTTGCCGTAGGCACTTGGAAAATAGTGTGCGATACAGTCTCGCCCTCGCTTTTATCGAGCAGCATATATTCGCCGGCGCGGGGTATTATTTCAAAGAATTTGTCTCCCGCGATTTCGGCTATTTTATCCGCAAAGCCGCCCGCGCAGTTTACAAGATACCGAGCGGTTATCTGCCTGCCGTCGGCAGAGCAGACCCTGAAACCGTCCTCCGCCCTTACAATCGCCGTAACCTCATAATTTGTGCGCAGCTCCGCGCCGTTATCCATAGCGTTGCCCGCGGCGGCAATAGTAAGCGCATAGGGGCAAATTATTCCCGCGTTTGTAACAAGCAGCGCCTTTGTAACCTTATCCGATAAATTGCTTTCAAGCCGCCGCGCCTCTGTGCCCGAAAGAATATCCATACCCTTTATTCCGTTTTTAATTCCGCGCGCGTAAAGCTCGTCAATAACCGCGTCCTCCTCTTTACCGAACGCAAGCACCATAGAGCCGTTGTTTTTACAGTGAACATTAAGCTCCCTTGCCGCCTTATATAAAAGCGGCACGCCCTTTGCGTTAAGCCTTGCTTTAAGCGTTCCGGGCTCGGGGTCAAAGCCGCCGTGAATAATTCCGCTGTTCGCCTTGCTGGCGCCGCAAGCCACATCGTTTTCCTTTTCAAGCAGACAGACCGAAAGTTTATACCTTGTAAGCTCCCTTGCTGTCAGCGCGCCCACAACGCCCGCGCCGATAATTGCCACATCAAACATTTTTTTACTCCTCCACTGCAAAAACTATATTTTCAATAGACGAAAGACCCGATACATCCATATCTATCCGTTTATCTATTACCACATTAAGTCCCACGCTGCCCTGATTTCCGCTTTTCGGCGCGAATATCTGGTAGGTAAAGCTTTCGGGGATTTCCCTTTCCAGCTCTTTTAATACTGCGTTCACCTTATAGGCGTTATCTATTTCGATATAAATAACCTCAGCCGATTTACGCTTGCGCTCAAACCTTGCAAACAAAACTATTGTGGATAAAAACAGCACCGTAACCGCCACCGCGCCCACATAATAGCCATATCCCAGCGCCACGCCTATTGTAGCCGTTGCCCACACGCCCGCGGCGGTGGTAAGACCGGTTATCATATTGTTGTTTTTAAGTATTATCATACCCGCGCCCAAAAAGCCTATACCCGATACCACTTGAGCCGGTATTCTGAAAACGTCGCCGTTATTGCCCAAAGCATCCGATACAAACATACTTGTCATGCTCGTCATACAAGCGCCGAGACACACTAAAATATGCGTTCGCATACCCGCCGCTCTGCCGTGCCGCGCGCGTTCGCTGCCTATGAGTCCGCCTATTACCACGGCGGCAAGCGAGCGAAAAACCGTATTTAAAATCATCTGCTGCATAAAAAAGCACCTCCAAAAAAAATAAAAGCGAAAAAACCAAACGGCCGTTTAACAGTCGTTCGTTTTTTCCGCTCTCTTTAACTCCGCAGATATATTATATTCTAAATTTCATTCCATAATTCTTTTTTGCCTGTTGAAACCGCAATCGCATTGGCAGACAGCGCCGCCGTTACCTCCTGCTTGGTTTCAATAAGCCCGCCCGCAATAACGGGAATTTCACAGTGGGAAAAAAGCCTCAGTGCCTTCGGTATAACCCCCGGCATAATTTCTATTAAATCGGGCTGTGTGTTCTCAATCGTCTCGGCGACCGAGTGCATACCCTTAGAGTCAAGCATAAAAAACCGCTGAACCGCAAGCAAGCCGTTATCGTGCGCCGCGCGTATCAGCTGGGTGCGGGTGGAAATAATTCCGTCCGCTCCGAGTGTTTTGAGCCAATGGATTCCCGCCTTGTCCTTACCTATTCCGTCAGCCAGATCGATATGTATAAAAACAAATTTGCCGTTTTGCTTTGCCGCCTTTATATCGTCGCTGACCGTTATAATATCCGCGCCCAGGTGAAACAGCACCTCTGCGTCCGATAAAACGGCGTTTTGCCAGCCCGCGCGGTCGGTTGCCGCTATAACAGGCGTTCTTTCAAGCGCGTCCATAACCTCAATTTTCAATTACACGCCCCCTGAAATAAAAAAGGACGCAAAGCAACAAGGTACTTTACATCTCTAATCTCCGTAAACTATTATAGCACAATGCGGCATAAAGTCAATAGGAAAAGTTGAATTATTCTTTATAAAGGTCATTCCATCTAAAAGATGAAATGACCTCAGCTTTGCAATTATCTTTTTACTGCTGTTCCATTATTGCCCTGAATTCATCGCCCGAGATTTTTTCTTTCTCAAACAGAACCTTTGCAACCTCGTGGAGCTTGGGCATAGCGCCGTTTAAAAGCTCCAAAGCCTTCGCGTACTGCTTCATTACCACAGCCTCTATTTCTTCGTCGATAACCGCCGCGGTCTTTTCGGAATAGTTGGGTGTCGATGAGAAATCACGGCCTAAGAATACCTCGTTATCATCGTGACCGTAGGTTACAAGACCTAACTTGTCACTCATACCAAACTTGGTAACCATCTGCCTTGCAAGGGCGGTTGCGCGCTCAATATCATTAGACGCGCCCGTGCAAACGTCGTCCTGCGTCAGCTGTTCCGCCGCTCTGCCGCCGAGTAAAGAGCAAATCTGCTCGGCAAGCTGCTTTTTAGAGGTATGACCCTTTTCATCAACCGGCAGATACATAGTATAGCCGGCAGCCATACCGCGCTGAATAATGGAAATTTGGTGTACGGGGTCTTGCGTGGGTAAGAAGTAGGAAACGATTGCATGCCCCGCCTCGTGGTATGCGGTAACCTTTTTATCCTTATCCGATACAATGTGCGATTTTTTCTCCGCGCCCATAACAACCTTAATTGTAGCCTCTTCGATTTCCTGCTGTGTAATCGCCTTTTTACCGTGACGCACCGCAAGCAATGCCGCCTCGTTAAGCAGATTTGCAAGGTCTGCGCCCGTAAAGCCCGAGGAGGATTTTGCAATAGTAGCAAGGTTTACATCGGGTCCGAGGGGCTTTCCTCTTGAATGAACCTTGAGTATTTCTTCCCTGCCCCTAACATCGGGGTAGTTTACGGTTATCTGACGGTCGAAACGACCCGGGCGCAAAAGCGCCTTATCCAGAATATCGGGGCGGTTGGTAGCCGCCATTACTATAACGCCCTCGTTAGCGCCAAAGCCATCCATTTCAACAAGCAGCTGGTTTAAAGTCTGCTCGCGCTCGTCATGACCCCCGCCGAGACCCGCGCCACGCTGACGGCCTACCGCGTCAATCTCGTCAATAAATATAATAGCCGGAGCCTCGCGCTTTGCCTCGCCGAAAAGGTCGCGCACACGCGAAGCGCCCACGCCTACGAACATTTCAACGAAGTCAGAGCCCGAAATTGAGAAGAAGGGAACTCCCGCCTCGCCCGCAACCGCGCGCGCAAGCAGGGTTTTACCCGTTCCGGGAGGACCCACAAGCAAAACGCCCTTGGGTATTTTAGCACCCAATTCGTTGTATTTTTTCGGGTCTTTAAGGAAATCGACTATTTCAGCCATTTCTTCCTTTTCCTCGTCTGCTCCCGCAACGTCGGCAAATGTGGTTTTACGTCTGCCGTCGTCCTTGCGAACCTTAGCCTTGCCGAAGCCCATGGTTTTATCCGTACCCATTGAGGCGTTCATACGCTTCATAATGAATACCCAGAATATTACCATTACACCCACGGTTATAAGGGTCGGCAGCAGGTTCATAATCCATGCCGTCTCGCCGCCCGATTTATAATCGTACTTGATTATTTTATCGGTGCCGCTGTTTTGTTCGTTAATTTCCGAAAGCTTATCTTTAACATCATAATAAAAAATTGATGGATCGGCAACCGTATAGCGGTAGCTCTTGCCGTCGTCACGCTTTGTGTAGATAAGCTGACCGCTGTGCAGGTTAAGGCTGAACTCGGAAATCTTGTTTTCCTTAACCATTTCAACAATCTCATAGTATTTTGTTTCTACTGTGTTTTTGGAAAGATAGGAGACCGAAAGCACTGAGATTATAAACGCAATGGGGATTCCTATAAACAAAAGCACATTTTTCAAATTCTTGTTCAAGGGTTTAAAGCTCCTTTCCTATTTGTCGGCGTAAACCTTAGGTGATAAAACCCCGACATAAGGCAAATTTCTGTATTTTTCATTGTAATCAAGCCCGTAGCCGATTACAAATTCATCCGGTATTACTTTTCCCACATAGTCCGCCTGAATATCCGCGCGGCGGTTTGCGGGCTTATCCAAAAACGCGCACACCTTAATGCTGGCGGCGTTTCTGTCCATCAAAACGTTTTTAAGGTAAGCCAGCGTAACGCCCGAATCGAGAATATCCTCAACCAGCAGTATGTCGCAACCGTCCGGGTCAATATCAAGGTCCTTTTTGAATTTAACAACGCCCGTGGTTTTAGTTCCGCTGTAAGAGGATACCGCCATAAAATCAATTTGACAGTCGCAGGTTATCGAGCGCATTAAATCCGCCATAAACACTACCGCGCCTTTAAGCACGCTTACAAGCAGCAGTCGCTTGCCTTTGTAGTCCTTTGAAATCTGCTCGCCCAAGCGCCTGCAAATTTCTTTTGCTTCTTCCTCCGTTACCAGAATTTTTTCAACATCCTTGTCAAGCGACAATTCGTTCAACCCCTTAATCCGTAATATTTTGCTCCGCCGAGGCGGTAATAACCGTAATTTCCTTGGTTTTTTTCGTAACCGCGCATCTGTCGGCTACTCCCACGCCGTATATCCAAATAACACCCTTATCGTCGGCAATTACGGGAATATACGCGCGCATATCCTCAGGTACGGCAAGCTCGCAAAAAAGTTTTTTGAGAGTTTTGGTGCACCCGCGTCCCGCAAGTCTTATGCTGTCGCCGGGCTGCCTTGTTCTCAATACTGATTTTCCTATAATTTTATCACAGGCAATCGAATTTTTTAATAACAAATTATTAACTTTTTCGTTTTTTGTAAATAAATCGTTAATTCGCCGCTCGGTTTTAACGCGGAACAGGTATTTTTTGCCGCTTATGCTTTCAATTTTAAGTATGCCGTTTTTGCAAATTCCCTCAAAATTTTCGGACAGGCTTGTCCGCCCGCCGTTTTGGGCGATATTATACAGCGCGTCGGTATGCGCGTTATCGGGCTGAAAGCCCGCCCGTATTTCGGTAAACCGCCTTATAGCCGCCTTTGCGGCTGCGGGGTGCGGCAGTGAAGTGACGTACAAGCCGTCCTCTTTTATATTATCCGATAAAAATTTATTGGCAATACCCGTTATAAAGTCGTTTGTTTCCGAAAGCGATAAAACCGTGCGCATAACCGCTGCTTCGGCTGATGGGTTTATCTCCTTTAAAACAGGTATTACGTTGTGTCTTATATTATTCCGTGTGTAATCGTCGGATAAATTGGTGCTGTCGGTAATAAAATCAAGGCGGTTTTCTTTACAATATTGCTCCACGTCTTTCCTTGTGCAGAAAAGCAGCGGGCGGATAAACTTGCCCCTTTTGGGCGGTATTCCGCACAACCCGCCGAGCGCTGCGCCGCGCGTTAAATTGAAAAGCACCGTTTCAAAATTATCGCTTGCGGTGTGCGCGGTAGCAACAAGCCCGTCCGTTTTTTCCAAAAAAGCATATCTAAGCTCCCGCGCGGCGGCTTCTTCGCTTATTTTGTTTTCCGCAGCATACCTCGGAACGTCTCCCCGCCCCGCAATAAACGGAACGCCGAGCCTTTCGCAAAGCTCGCGTGTGAAGGCTTCGTCCCTATCTGCCTCCGCGCCGCGTATCATATGGTTGAAATGCGCCGCCGAAACGGTAATATTAAGTCTTTTTTGCAGCCGCAGCAGCGCGAACAAAAGCGATACCGAGTCTGCCCCGCCCGAGAGCGCCACCGTAACCTTTTCCCCGCCCGAGAGCAGCGAAAAGCGATTTACGGCGCTTAAAACCTTTTCTTCCATTATCTGAACACATCCACAGAAGTAAACCTTGTAAACTGACCGTCCCAATGCAGGGGTATTGTGCCTATTTCGCCGTGGCGGTTTTTAGCTACAATACACTCCGATTTTGTCTGGTCGCTTAAATCCTCGTCGTCCGCTTTTTCGCTGTCATAATATGCGTCGCGGTAGAGGAAAAGCACTATATCCGCGTCCTGCTCAATAGAACCCGAATCTCTCAAATCGGAAAGCGCCGGCTTGTGCGATTTACCCTTTGCCTCGGTGCCGCGCGAAAGCTGCGCGCAAGCAATAACGGGAACCTTAAGCTCCTTAGCCATTATTTTAAGATTCCTGGTGATTTCCGAAATTTCCTGCACGCGGTTATCTATCTGCCGCGCGGAGTGCATAAGACCCAAATAGTCTATAACCACAAGGTCTACCTTTTTCATTCTTCTGAGCTTCGCTTTCATTTCCGGCACGGTTATGGATGAAGTTTCGTCAAAATAAATATCCGCCTTTGAAAGCGCGTCGCCCGCCTGCGCCAGCCTTGTCCACTCGTCCTCGTCAAGCTCGCCCGTGCGCAGCTTTTCGCTCTTTATGCCAGCCTCGCTCGAAAGCATACGCTGCGCCAACTGGTCGCGGGTCATTTCAAGTGAGAAAAAGCAGACCGTTCTGCCGGTATTAACCGCCACATTCCGCACAATATTAAGCGCAAACGAGGTTTTACCCATACCCGGGCGCGCACCGAGGATAATAAGGTCGGATTTATTAAGCCCCGTTATCATCCTGTCAAGCTCGCCTATACCGCAGGGTATGCCTATATAGTCCGCGCGGGTCTCGGGGTCTGCCATTTTGGAGAGACGGTCGTAAGTCTCGTTTTCAATTACGCTTTTAATATGCGTAAGACCAGTTACTTCCCTGCCTTGGCGTATCTCGTAAATGCGCTGTTCGGCGCTGTCAAGCAAGCGCCCCGAGTCGAGCGCGTTATCGTTAATATCCTTTATAATATCCTGTGCCGCCGTCATAAGAGAGCGCGCGGTATAGCGCTCCCTTACTATCGCAACGTATGTAAGCACGTTTGCGGCTGACGGAACGGTTTGCACCAATTGAGTGAGATATGCTTTACCGCCCGCCTCGTCGTAAACACCGTCGCGTTTCAGCTTTTCAAGCAGGGATACAAAGTCGATAGTCTGGCTGAGCTCGTACATTTCAGCCAATGTCGAATATATTTCACGGTGCTGCGGAATGTAAAAGTATTCGGCTTTAACCGATGTTGCAACATCATTCAGGCACTTGGGGTCAATAATAATAGACCCCAAAACCGCCTGCTCCGCCTCAACCGAATAGGGCAGCCGTGCACCGTCAAGGTCGTAGATAAGCTTTTCTTCAGCCATCTTTTTTACTCCGTAACCTTAACCGTCAGCTTTGCGGAAATGCCCTTGTGCAGCTTAATTTCGGCAGTGTATTCACCGAAAGCCTTTATATCCGCCACGTTCATTTTCTTGCGGTCAATTTCGGTGCCGAAGGCGTTTTTAATTTCAGCCGCTATTTCCTTTGAGGTAACCGAGCCGAAGAGCCTGCCGCCCGAGCCTGCCTTTGCCGTAATTGTAACGGTTTTACCGTTTAATTTTTCGGCAAGCGCATTTGCCGCGGCAATTTCCTCTTTAAGGTGGTGCTCCTTTGCCTCCTCGCGGTTTTTAAGCTCGTTTAAAGCGGCATTATCCGCCTCTACCGCCAGTTTTTTCGGGAAAAGGAAATTGCGGGCATAGCCGTCCGATACATTGCAAAGCTCGCCCTTTTTACCGTGACCCTTAACATCCTGTAACAATACAACCTTCATCTGCTTTAAACCTCCATTATTATGGGAAGAATCATAGGCGCACGGCGCGTTTTTGTGGTTACATAACGCGATACGCGCTCCTTGATTTTTGTTTTAACCGTCGCCCAGTCGCGAATACCGGCAGACATCGAGTACTCTACCGTATCGCACACAAGGTGGCTTATATCGTTCATCATTCTTTCGGATTCCTTAACGTACACAAATCCGCGGGATACAACGTCGGGACCCGATATTATAGCGTGGGTAACGCTGTCTATCGATACGGCGATTATTATAATACCGTCGTCCGCTAAGTGCTTTCTGTCGCGCAGAACAATGCTGCCCACATCACCCACGCCGAGACCGTCAACCAGTACTCTGCCTGCCTGAACGGTTTCGGTGGATTTAAGCGCTTTATCAGATACCTCAATAACACTGCCGTTTGAGGCTATTAAAATATTATCCTCGGGTATGCCCATCTGCCGCGCAAGCCCCGCATGCTTTACCAGGTGCATCTGCTCGCCGTGCAGCGGAATAAAGTATTTCGGCTTTATAATGCTCATCATAAGCTTTAATTCTTCCTGGCAGGCGTGACCCGAAACGTGAACGTCGTACATTCTTTCATATACCACGTTTGCGCCGCGTTTCATAAGCTCGTTTATAACCTTATTAACAAGCTTTTCGTTGCCGGGAATGGGGTTTGCCGAAATTATAATCATATCCCCCGGGATAATTTCAACCTGCCTGTGCTCGGAAAAGGCTATGCGGTGCAGCGCCGACATAGGCTCGCCCTGACTGCCCGTTGTAACAATAACCATTTCGTTAGCCGGGTAGTTCTTTATCATATCAATATCAACAAGCACATTATCAGGCACGTTGAGGTAACCGAGTTCCGACGCAACGCTTACAACGTTTATCATACTTCTGCCCGAAACCGCAACCTTTCTGCCGCAGTGCACCGCTTCGTCGATTATCTGCTGAATACGGTGAATGTTGGAGGAGAAGGTCGCAACTATAATGCGGCTGTCTCCCGCCTGGCTGAAGAATTTTGAAAAGGTCTCGCCCACAATACGCTCGGACGGTGTGTAACCCGGTCTTGCGGCGTTTGTAGAGTCGGACATAAGCGCTAAAACGCCCTGCTTGCCAAGCTCTGAAAATCTGCCTATATCTATAACAAAATCGTCAATCGGGGTAGTATCAATTTTAAAGTCGCCCGTTTGCACCACCGTTCCCGCGCCGCAGGTTATGGCAAAGCCCACCGAATCGGGTATTGAGTGGTTAACGTGTATAAACTCAACCGTAAATTTGCCCAGCTTTACCGTTTCGCCCGGGCTTACCGTGTTGAGCTTTGCACTGGATAACAGGCGGTGCTCCTTAAGCTTGCCCTCTATAAGCCCGATTGTCAGGCGGGTGGCGTATATCGGCACATTGAAATTGCGCAGCAAATACGGTATTGCGCCTATGTGGTCCTCGTGCCCGTGGGTTACTACCATACCTTTAATTTTATCCTTGTTTTCAAGCACATAGGTAAAATCGGGTATTACAATATCAATACCGGGTGTTTCCTCATCAGGAAAGGACATTCCGCAGTCCACCAGGAACATATCGCCGTCATATTCATACAGGGTTATGTTCTTTCCTATCTCGCCTAGACCGCCCAGCGGTATTATTTTAAGCGGCTTTTTATTTCTTGCACTGTTGTTTTTTCTGGGCGTATAGCTTCTTGTTTTGCTTGCAGCAGTGCCTGTGCGCTTTTGCGCGGTCTTTTGTGCCGCGGGCTTTCCCGCAGCCTTAGGAGCTTCCGCCGTCTTTTTGGCGGGGGTCTTTCTGTATCTTCCGCTTGTTCCCGTACTCTTACTTACATTCTTCTTTTCATTTGTTTCATTCATTAAATAGATTTCCTCCGTATTTTTCTTTTTTCTTTATAAAAATATCGGCTCTCACTTACCGATACCAATAAACATTGCAATCAATATATATTTTACACTCAAAACGGCACTCTTGTCAAGGTTTTTGTCTCTATATATGATATTTGGTGCTTTTTAACCGCAATATACAATCAAAGGATAAAAAATTCATTTAATTCCGCATTACTATATATATTTGTGTTGAGATTTTCGGTTTACGCCCAAAATTCCGCCTATTACAGACGACAACATAATAATTACAAGGCGGAAAAGCGTGTTTTGTGTGAGTCCGCCGCGGTTTACCGTAAGCGATACAAGAGTTAAAAGGCAAAAAACAATTCCGCCCACCGCCGCGCCTATAAGCCAGCCGCGGCTGCCGCTTTTTCCCGAAATATAAAAAGCCGCCCCGCACGCGCCCAAAGCCGCCGAAAGCGTTGCGAAAAGCGCCGAATATTTAAAGCCCGATGCAAAAATATACATTACAAGCGCAAAAAGTATTACAACCGCCGCCGAAACTGCAAAAAACAAAAGCGCCGCCTTTATTATAATACCTATTCTTCCGCTCTTTTCCGTTATAAGGTCTTTTTTCATAAAAATTCCCTCCCGAATAATTATATTCGAGAGGGACAAAACTTATTACATTTTACATCTTACTTTGATACGGTATCGTCATGAACCGTAAGATTTGTCTGTAACGCCCAGCGAGCAATTGTAAGCTTGCTGTGGTCGCTTGCGGACTCAATAACAATAGTATCCTCTTTAAGTGAAATAACTCTGCCGTAAATTCCGCCGATAGTAACAATTTCATCCCCAACCTGGAGATTATCGCGCATTTTCTTTTCTTCTTTTTGTTTTTTGCGCTGCGGACGTATCATAATAAAATACATAGCGCCGAAAATAACCGCAAGCCATACAACCATTAAAATCATGCTCTGCGGACCGTTTGCGGTGGTCTGAGCGGCGCTGCCCGCCAGTGTGATAGGATTAAAATTCATTTATTTTTGCCCTCCAAAAAAGCTATTGGAATTTATTATATACCATAAAGCAGCTTATTGCAAGCAATTTTTATTTCAAAAGCTTAATTTTCCCTACAAGCGGCAATTCCTTGGCAATTCCCTGCGCCGCGTTTACAATGCCTATTACCGCAAAAACAATGAAAACTATTCCTACAGCGCCGGTTGCGAACTTTACCGCAATGTAAAGTATACGACCCAAACCTATTGAGGCGAAGCTTAAAACAAAGAGCAAAACGCTGCGTACAATGCTGTAAGCAACCTCGCCGATTAAGAGCACAAGACCCTGATTGGCGTGGAAACGCGCGTATTTCGATTTCGGAACAGCAATAAGCGGAACCAGCACCAAAAAGCCTATATATGACAAAATTGCGTAAACCTTGTTTGCCGATATATCCGCCTTATCAAACTCGGCAGTTCTGTCCTCTGTATCGGTAAATTGGTCAAACTTCTGCGCAAAATCAGACGTAGTATTCTGCTGATATGTATTCTGCTGTTCGGTATTTTGCTCGGGCTGCTTTTCCTCAGCCGCTGGCTCTGCTTTCGGCTCTGCCGGAGCACCGCAGGAAGGGCAGAATTTTGCGTCTTCTTTAAGCTCGGTGCCGCATTTAGTACAAAATGACATTTTTAACATCCCCCTGAATATTTACTGTAATTATATTAACATTTCCGCCGCGTTATTTCAAGTACAAAATGCAAAATACGGCGATAATTTGCAGAATAACAATAAGCGGTATACCTATCATAAAGCTTTTGTGTAGGGTTTTGTGGCGTATCAGCCGCATTGTAAGGTACATTCCCGCGCCGCCGCCCAAAAAAGTCAGCATCCAAAGCGTGCTTTCACGCACGCGCCATTTGCCGCGTTTTGCGCGGCTTTTATCGGCTATACATACAATAACAGAAATAAAATTTATTATAACAAGCCATACGGCAAGTATTATTTTATATTGCTCCAAAAATATCACCGTAATATATTTTATCAGCACTACACCGCTTTTTCAAGCTGTTTTTTAAGCTTGCATATAATTCGCTTTTCAAGCCTTGATATATACGACTGGGAAATTCCCAGCGCGTCAGCCACCTCTTTTTGGGTGTACTCTTCATAGCCGTTCATACCGAAGCGCATTTCCATTATCTGCTTTTCTCTCGGCGGCAGCTCGCACACAAAGCTCAAAAGCAAGTACCTTTCGTCCTCCTGCTCTATTCCCCTGCCCACCTCGTCGCCGTCGCTGCCCAAAACATCGGATAAAAGCAGCTCGTTACCATCCCAGTCAATATTGAGCGGCTCGTCAATCGACACCTCGTTTTTTTGCGACGCGTTTTTTCTTAAATACATTAAAATTTCGTTTTCAATACATCGCGAGGCATAGGTTGCAAGTTTTATGTTTTTATCGGGGCAAAAGGTGTTTACCGCCTTTATAAGCCCTATTGTGCCTATTGATATAAGGTCTTCAATATTAACGGCGGCGGAATCGAATTTTCGCGCTATGTAAACCACAAGCCGCAGATTATGCACTATAAGCTTATCGCGGTTTTCCTGCCCGCCCTCGCGTAAAAGCCTTGTTTCCTCCGCCGTGCCGAGCGGCGGGGGCAGCGTTTCCGCCCCGTTTATGTAAAACGTGGGTTTTACTATTCCGAATTTAATAAGCCACTTTATTATTAACGCTCTGATATTCATTTCCGTCGCCCTTCTACATAAATATTCTCGGATTTACTATTGCCGAATAATCGTCCTTAAGCGGTGTTTTTGATATGGCGAGTATCGGCTTATTAAGCCTTACGTTCCGCTTTCCGTCGCTTACAAGCGCGGTATCGCACCTAAAGGCTTCAAGCGTTCCGCCGCCCGTTACCGTGCCGCAGGGCATTACCCTGTAACGCGACTGTATTTCTTTATTCAATGCGGGGTCGGTTTCCCCGAAAAGCGTTTTAACATATTCGCCGTCGGCTATTATTACCTCGCCCCCGCCGAATATATCCTCAACCGAGTTCCCCGTATCCACAATGCCTTCCATAGTTATGCTGTTGCTCCCGGCGGATACGGTAATCTCGCACCTTTCAGCCAGCTTTGAGGTGCCCGAAAAGATGAGCGACAGCAGGCGCAGCAGAAAATACGCCGCAACAGACGAAAAAATAAGAACGGCAGGCGAAATATTGAAATATACAACCGAATTTATAACCGTCATACCGCTCGGCTTTAAAAGATACCAAAGCGCCGTCATAGCCCCGCCGTAGCCGAATGTTACAAGCAAAAACACCCCACAGGTGCGCAAAAAGCGTTTGATTTTGCCGAAGCCGAAGCAAATAAACGTCATAGCGGCGTAAACGGCTGTGCGGAACAAAATATCCAATATTACTCCGCGCGGCGGCAGGAATATGTAAAGTGATGAAATACCGCCGACCAATGAGGAAAGCAGCATACGCCAAAGCGGCGGGTTCAGGTGCTGTAAAAAAGCCGCGGCGCGCAGCAGAAAATAATCCACCGCCAAATTAAGTATTATAAGTATATCCGCATAGACAATCAAAAGCGCCGCCTCCCCGTATAATTATTATACGACCGAGACGGCGCAAATTATGTCACATTTGCGTGGCGTATTCTGTTGTTTTTAGTAAATTTATTTTATCTCTTTTCACCGAGAAAAAATACCGCGAGAGTTCCGGGACCCGAGTGTGCGCCGATAACCGAATCAATGTAATTTACAACGGTTTTCTTAACGCCGAAGCGGCGCTTAATTTCATCGGAAATATAATTTGCTTCTTCCTCGCAGTCGCCGTGACCGATAAATACCTCCTGCTCCTTAATGTTATCAAACGACATTTCGCCTACTGAATTTATAAGATACTCAACCGCGGCTTTGCGGCCGCGGGTTTTACCCGTTACATAGAGCTTGCCGTCGTCCGCCGTGTGCAGGAGCGGCTTTATACCGAGCAATGTGCCGAGCATGGCGCTTGAGCCTGAAAGCCTGCCGCCGCGCTTTAAGAAGAACAAGTCGTCAATGGTGAAAATATGGCAAATGTGCAGCTTGTTTTTCTCAAGCCAATCTGCCACCTCTTCAATAGAGCGCCCCTCGTTTTTAAGCTTTACGGCATAGTGCACTGCCAAGCCTTCACCCAAGGAGGCACAAAGCGTATCAACAACAATTACCTTGCGCTCGGGAAATTCGCTTTTGTAATCCTCCGCCGCGTTCACCATATTCTGATATGTTCCCGAAAGCCCCGAGGAGAAAGCGAGCAGCAGAACATCCTCGCCCTTTTCGAGTATCGGCTTTATAACTGCGTCGCAGGTATCGCGGTCAACAAGCGAGGTGGTTATCTTTGCTTTATTGCGTAAAAGCGCGTAGGTCTCTTTATAATCGGTTTTAACGCCCTTTTGGTAGCTTATAAAATCCTTGCCGTTAATATTGTATTTAAGCGTTATAATATCTACATCGTAATCGCTTATCTGTTTGTCGGTTAAATTTGCGCATGAATCGGTAACTATTCTGTAAGACATTTCCACATCTGCTCCTAATTGAATTTTTGTTTTTATTATTATATATAATTGCGCCCGAAAATTCACCCTAATGTTAAACTAAGGTAATTCTACCGTAAAATCATATGCGGTAGAGTGAATTTCCGCACTCTACCGTCATTAGAATTTCCTTTATTTATGCGGCTTTAACGGTACTTTTTATATGCCTGCCCGAAAATCAGGCTTGCTTTTCCTCCGAATTGCCCCGCTTTTTAAATATAACAACCTTACTTGCAACGTAATTCAATACTATAACCAGAACGTTTGCCAAAATCTTTATTAAAACATCGTTATACTTTAAAATATCAACAAAGAAAAGCATACACGCCCAATCAAGAACGCCCGTAGCCAGTCTGCAGCCGAAAAAGGAGGTAATTTCCTTTAAAATTTCTTTTGCCCCATGCGCCTGACTGTTGAAAACCCATTTTCTGTTTGTAAGATAAGCAAACAAAACCGATAAAACCCACGCGATTATTGTGCTTGGCTGCACGCCTAATTTAAGCGGATGCGCGCATACCCAATATGAAACAATGTTTACCGCCGTTGTGCAAACACCGAAAAAAGCGTAAGGAATAATATCCCAATACTTATTTATAAGCTTTTTAATATTCATCATTTTCATTTCCTTTTAACACATATCTTGCTTATGATATTATATCATAAATTACTTGTGCGACAGCGCAAGCGGCGCGGAGTGCCGGCGGCGAAAGCCGCAATTTAGTCATTCAATGTTCTCCGAAACGGTCAAAATCTTTGATTTTGTCAGCTTTTCTTGAGGTTATTATATCATACCGCTACATATTTAACAAGAATATTTTTTTATGGTGCAATGATATAAAACATTTAAAAGTAATGAATGTGAATTTTTCCGTATTTTTGTGGAAAGTTATTAAAAGAAATCATCAGGAGGTAAATTATGAAAAAAGCGATTTCTTTAATAACGACTTTTCTCTGCGCGCTTTCCTGCCTTACAATGGCGGGCTGCGGCAAGAAAAAAACATCGGAAGTGTATTTCCTTAATTTCAAGCCCGAATCCGCCACGGTTTATGAGGAGCTGGCAAAGAAATATGAGGAAGAAAAGGGTGTTAAGGTAAAGGTAGTAACCGCCGCCGCAAACGGCTACGAGCAGACCTTAAAGTCCGAAATAGCAAAATCCAACGCGCCTACCATTTTCCAGATTAACGGACCTATCGGCTACGATTCCTGGAAAGACTACTGCCTTGATTTAAAGGACAGCAAGCTGTACGACATTTTGTCCGATAAATCACTTGCCATTAAGGACGGCAACGGCGTTTACGGTATTCCTTATGTTGTTGAGGGCTACGGAATTATATACAACAACGCCATTATGAAAAAGTATTTCGATTTAAAGGATAAAAAATCGACTCTAACCTCAGCCGACCAGATAAACAACTTTGCAAAATTAAAAGAAGTAACCGAGGATATGTCCAAGCACTTAAAGGAATTAGGCATAGAGGGCGTTTTCGCCTCTACCTCGCTTGCAAACGGCGAAGACTGGCGCTGGCAGACCCACCTTTTAAACGTTCCGCTTTATTATGAATTTGCCGAAAAGGAAAACGGCAAGGACGCAACACTCACAGGCCTTGCCGCAAAGGAGATCAAATTCAAGTATAAGGATAACTTTGAAAAGCTCTTCGATCTTTATATCAATAATTCCATTACCAAGCCTACGCTTTTAGGCTCAAAATCGGTAGCCGATTCAATGGCGGAGTTTGCGCTCGGCAAGGTTGCAATGATTCAGAACGGCAACTGGGCGTGGTCGCAGATATCGGGCGTTTCGGGCAATACCGTTAAACGGGACGACATTAAAATGCTGCCGCTCTATACGGGAATTGACGGCGAAGAAAAGCAGGGTATCTGCATAGGCACCGAAAACTACCTTGCAATAAACAAAAAGGTAAGTAAGGAATTGCAGGATCAGTCGCTCGATTTCCTTTACTGGCTGTTTTCAAGCGACACCGGTAAAAAATATGTTACCGAAAAGCTGAATTTCATTACGCCGTTTACCACATTCTCGCAGAATGAGCAGCCCGACGACCCGCTGGCAAAGGAAATTGTGCGCTATATGAACGACGACAGCCTTAACACCGTGCCGTGGATTTTCACCTCTTTCCCGAGTGAGGCTTACAAAAAGGAAGTGGGCAGCGCGCTGCTCGATTACGTTCAGGGCGATAAAAAGTGGGCTGACGTTGAGAAAAGCATAACCGAAAAATGGAAGAGTGAACGCGCCTAAATGAACAGAACGGTAAAACGCTATTTTCCCATATTCGTACTGCCTACGCTTATAGCGTTTATTATAGCCTTTGCGGTGCCGTTTGTAATGGGGCTTGTGCTTTCCTTTACCGAGTTCAGAACCGTAACCGACGCAACCTTTGTGGGCTTTTCAAACTATGTGCGCGCGTTTACCGACGATAAGCTCTTTATAAACGCTATGTGGTTTACCGTTAATTTTGCGGTAATATCGGTTATAGGCATAAACGTTTTCGCGTTTTTGCTGGCGCTGCTTTTCACAAAGGAGCTGCCGGGCACAAACTTTTTCCGTACCGTGTTTTTTATGCCGAATCTAATCGGCAGCATAGTGCTGGGCTATATTTGGCAAGTAATAATAAACGGCATGCTTTATAAATACGGCTATTCTATAACCTCAAGCCCGACCTACGGCTTTTGGGGGCTTGTAATTCTTATGCACTGGCAAATGATTGGCTATATGATGATAATTTATATTGCGGGAATACAGAATATTCCGGGGGATATTATAGAGGCGGCAAAGGTGGACGGCGCAAACTCGGTTACCACCCTTTTCAGAATTATAATACCGTCGGTTATGCCCTCTGTCACCATTTGCCTGTTTTTAACCATAACCAATTCCTTCAAGCTGTTCGACCAGAACTTAGCCCTTACCGCCGGCGCGCCAGGCGACAGAACGCAGATGGTCGCACTTGATATTTACAACACGTTTTATTCAAGAAACGGCTATGAAGGCGTAGGACAGGCTAAAGCCGTCATATTCTTTATAATAGTGGCGGTTATAGCTCTGCTTCAGCTGCGCCTGACCCGCAGAAAAGAGGTTGAAAGCTGATTGAAAAGAAAAGTGCTTAATACGGTCGCCTTTTTACTGCTTATCGCCCTTGCCGCCGCATTTATTTTCCCGGTGGCTGTTGTGGTAATAAATTCCTTTAAATCAAAGTTTTCCATTGCGGCGTCGCCATTTACCATTCCTATGGGAGCGGAGTTTGCCGGTTTTTCAAATTACACCACGGGTATTGAAACAACCGGCTTCCCCGCGGCTTTCGGCTGGTCGCTGTTTATAACCGTCGCGTCAATCGCGCTTATCACTGTTTGCACCTCTATGTGCGCGTGGTATATAGTGCGGGTAAAGGGTGTGTTTTCATCGCTGTTTTACTATGCGCTCGTGTTTTCAATGATAGTGCCGTTTCAAATGGTAATGTTCACAATGTCGAAAACCGCGAATGTGTTAAGCCTTGATAACCCGATAGGGCTTGTGTTTATCTATTTGGGCTTCGGCGCGGGGCTTTCGGTATTTATGTACTCGGGCTTTATTAAAACCGTACCGCTCGGAATTGAAGAGGCTGCCACTATTGACGGCTGCTCGCCGCTCGGCACGTTCTGGCGGGTTGTATTTCCCATTTTAAAGCCCACGGCTATAACCGTTGCAATACTCAACACTATGTGGATATGGAACGACTATCTCCTGCCCTACCTTGTTATAGGCAGAGATTATAAGACCATACCCATAGCCGTGCAGTATTTAAAGGGCGGCTACGGTTCGGTTGATATGGGTGCTTTAATGGCAATGCTTGTACTGTCTGTCATACCGGTAATCATTTTCTATCTTTCCATGCAAAAATATATCATCAAAGGGGTTGCGGCGGGTGCTGTTAAGGGGTAGCAATACAAAATATCCGAGAGAAAGCGGAATACTTCTTCATATCACCTCGCTGCCGTCCCCCTACGGTATCGGCTCGTTCGGCGCCGCAGCTTATGAATTTGTTGATTTTCTCAAAAAAAGTAACCAGACCTACTGGCAGCTGCTGCCGCTCTGCCCCGTCGGCAAGGGCAACTCGCCATACAGCTCGGTGTGTTCCTTTGCCGGCGAGCCGCTTTTAATAGACCTTGACGAGCTTGTGAACGACGGGCTTTTATCCCCCGCCGATATTCCCGAAGATACCTTTTCGCAGAATGTGGATTATAAGCGCGCGCGCGAGTTTAAGCTGCCGCTGATACGGCGCGCCGCGGAAAGCTTCAACCGCAAGAACCGCGGTTTTCGCGATTTTCGCCGTGAAAATGCCTACTGGCTGCACGATTACGCGCTGTTTACGTCAATAAAAGCGTCCGCGCGCAATAAAAGTCTTTCAGAGCTTGATGAAGGCATTAAATACCGCCTGCCCAACACCCTGAAAGCCTTTAAAGCCGCCCATGCGGAAGAAATTGCAATATGCGAAATAATTCAGTATTTCTTTTTTAAGCAGTATATAAAGCTTAAAAATTACGCAAATACCGCAGGGATTAAAATAATAGGCGATATTCCGTTTTACATTCAGTTAGACAGTGCGGACGTATGGAGCAACCCCGATTTGTTTAAGTTAGGGCGGGATATGACCCCTACGCAGGTGGCGGGCGTGCCGCCCGATATTTTCTCGGAAACAGGTCAGCTTTGGGGCAACCCGATATACGACTGGGACGCAATGAAGGCTGACGGCTACGGCTGGTGGAAAAAACGCCTTGCTCATAACGCGCGGCTGTATGATGTTATAAGAATAGACCATTTTCGCGCCTTTGCCGATTATTATACAATACCATACGGCGCAGAAAACGCCAAAAGCGGAAAATGGGAAAAAGGCGCGGGGCTTGCCTTTTGGAACACGGTGAAGCCCGCGGTTTCGGCGGAAATTATAGCCGAGGATTTAGGCGGCGACACGCCCGAGGTGAAGCAGCTTGTTGAAGACACGGGCTTTCCCAACATGAAAATATTGCAGTTCGCATTTGATTCAGACCTTGATAATCAGTTCCTGCCTAAAAACTACGATAAAAACTGCGTTTGCTACACCGGCACGCACGATAACGACACCACGCGCGGCTGGTTTGAAAAGGCAACGCAAAAGGAAAAAATAATGTTTTCGGGCACTGTGCCAGCCGATAAAAGCAGCTCGGCGGTACTAAGCCTTATTGCCGCGGGTATGCGCTCGCGCGCGCGTATGGTGATAATACCAATGCAGGACTGGCTGCAGCTTGATTCCTCCGCCCGAATGAACACCCCCGGCGTGCCCTACGGCAACTGGGAGTGGCGAATTAGCGGCGATGACATAACCGACGAGCTTATAAACACTGTAAAGCGGCTCTCTGGCGGAAGAAACGGAAGCTGATTTAATTCGGAATTATGAATGTGGAATAAAAATGCACCCTCTGTTTTGACGAATGTCAAAACAGAGGGTGCCTATAAACATAACTACACCGTAGGGAGCCTTTAATTCCGAATTCCGCATTACGAATTCCGCATTATTACCAGTACCGCAAACCCCTCTGCCGGCAGTTGCAGCTTTCCGTTTATCGGCATACCTCCGAAAACGGGCTTTGCGGCGGCAAACTCTGCGGGAATATCTATTTCAGACGGCTCGTGCCATCGGTTTACAGCTACCAAAACCGCATTGTTTCCCTTACGGCGAATATACACAATATCCCCGAAATTCGCATAAACGGGTTCAAATTCACCCGAGGCGAAAACAGGCGAATTTCTTCTGAAATTGCCGAGCTTTTTATAAAATTCCAAAAGCTCGGTATTTTCTTTGTCCCACGGGTATCCCGCACGGCAGAAAGGATCGCCGTAGCCCTGCATACCCGCCTCGTCGCCGTAGTAAACCGACGGCACGCCCGGCAGCGTAAACTGCAAAACCGCCGCAAGCTTTAAAAGCCGCACTCCGCGGGAATATTCTTCATCAGTCAATTTCTGCGCCGATTGCCACGCGCGGTCGCCCGCTTGCTCGTTTTCCTTACCCAAAACGGTTAAAATACGCGCGGTATCATGTGTGCCGATATGGTTCATTAAAAGCTTTACCGCCTGCGGTGGGTAATTTTCCAAAATATCAAGCACGGTATCAACAAGATCGCGTGAATTTCCGCCCTTTACATAATTTACAATAGCGCTTGCAAGCGGGTAATTCATAACCGAATCGAGCTGCCGCCCGCGCAAAAACCTGCGTCGGCTGCCGTAGCTTATTTTATTCGTCGCGTCCTCCCATACCTCGCCTAAAAGGTAGTTTTCCCTGCCCTCTGCCTTTATTGCAAGGCGTATGCGGTCAAGAAACGAATCGGGAAGCTCGTCCGCCACATCAAGCCGCCAGCCGCGTATTCCCTTTTTAAGCCAATAGCGCAAAACGCCGTTTTCACCCGTAATAAAGTTTGAGAAGGACAAATCCTCCTCGTCTGTTTCGGGCAGCGACGGCACGCCCCACCAGCAGGCATAGCCCGTGGGGTAATTGCCGAATTTGTACCAGCTGCGGTAAACCGAAGTATCACTGTTTTGCGCACCGACTGTGTTATACCTGTGCTTTGCGTTAAAATACACGCTGTCATCCCCCGTGTGGGAAAAAACGCCGTCAAGAATAATGCCTATTCCCTGCATTTGGGCAGCGTTAATAAGGCGGCAAAAATCCTCTTCGGTGCCGAGTGACGGGTCGGTCTTTAAATAATCAGCCGTATTGTAGCGGTGGTTTGAATGAGCCTCAAAAATCGGATTCAAGTAAATGCAATTAACGCCGAGTGATTTTAAATAGGGCAGCTTTTCCTCTATCCCCTTAAAATCCCCACCGAAATAATCGTTACCGAGGGTTTTCGGCTCTGCCGCCTGACGGTATTCGGGCTGCGCGTACCAATCGTTTTGAATAAAGCGATCGGCGGGAACATTGATTTTTTCCGCCCCGCTGTTATAAAATCTGTCGGGGAAAATTTGGTAAATTATCCCGCCGTCAAGCCAATCGGGAGTTTCGAAATCGGCAGTATATACCGTCAGCTGCCAGTCGGTGCCCTTATCAGACACCACGCCCAACGAATGTTCGGTTTTTGTGACTTTAAACTCGCCGTAATCGCTTGTATAGCGGAAGGAGTACCAATAAAGCCCCTCTGCAAGCGTTATATCGCAGTAATAAAAGGTATAGCCGTCAATGCCGCCGTTCGGCTGCATTATTACCTCGCGGTAATTCTGTTCATCATCACTTTTCAGTCTCAAAAAAGCGGTGTGAACATGCGCGTCCCTATGTAACAACAGCTTTAGCCGAAGGGTTTCCCCTTCGGCTAAAGCTCCTAATTTATTCCTGTATAAGCTGCTGCGTGAATCAAAAGGATAATATTCCATATTACTCTACCGGTGAAATGTGCCAGATGTTCTTTGCGTATTCTTCTATTGAGCGGTCCGCCGAGAAAATACCTGACTGCGCAATGTTGGTAAGCGACATTTTTTCCCAACGCGCCGTATCTGCATAAAGCTTGCTTGCCTTCTGCTGCGCCTTTCTGTAATCGGCGAAATCGGCAAGCGCCATATAGGTGTCATGATTTTTCAGCGTGTTGTAAATATTTTCAAAAGGCTGACCCGCTATGCCCTTGCCTATGAAATCAAGCGCCGCTTTAAGCTCGGCATTGTTGTTGTAGTATTGCAGCGGGGAATAACCGTTTTTCTGCAGCACCAAAACCTCGGGAGTCTGCATACCGAAAATTATAATATTATCGTCGCCCACGGCAGAATGAATTTCAACGTTTGCGCCGTCCTCTGTGCCGAGAGTTATTGCGCCGTTCATCATAAGCTTCATATTGCCCGTGCCGCTCGCCTCGGTAGAAGCAAGGGATATCTGCTCGCTTATATCTGCCGACGGAATCATAAGCTCCGCCATTGTTACCCTGTAGTCTTCAAGGAACAGTATTTTCAGCTTATCATTTACCGCGCGGTCGTTATCAATAACGGTTGAGAGCTTGTAAATCATCTGAATGATTTCTTTAGCAAAAAGGTAGCCCGGCGCCGCCTTTGCCCCGAAAATATAGGTCTTTGGAATAAAGTCCGCATTGGGGTTGTTCTTTAAATAAAGGTACTCCGAAATTATATTAAGCGCATTTAAGTGCTGGCGCTTATACTCGTGCAGGCGCTTTACCTGCATATCAAAAATAGAATCGGGGTCTAGCGTGATTCCCACATTTTCCTTGACGTAATCGGCAAAGCGCACCTTGTTTATGCGCTTAATATCGCGCAGCTTTGTAAGAACCTCTTTATCGTCCTTATAAGCGTTGAGTTTTTGCAGCTCCTCGGCGTTCTTTATAAAGCCGTCGCCTATAAGCCCGGTTAAATACTCAGTAAGCGCGGGGTTAGCCTGGCAAAGCCAGCGCCTGTGGGCAATACCGTTTGTAACGTTGGTGAATTTATCGGGAGTCATTTTTGCGTAATCCTTGAAAAGCTCGTTTACAAGAATTTCGCTGTGCAGTTTTGAAACGCCGTTTACCGTGTGGCAGGCGGCAACGCAAAGGTTAGCCATTCTTATAATTCCGTTTTGTATAATTGCGGTGCGCTCAACTGTCTGCGCATCCCCCGTAAGTGCCATAACGTCGTTTCTGAAACGGCGGTCAATTTCCTTAATTATCTGATAAATACGCGGTATGCGGGTGTTTATCAGCTCAACGGGCCAGCACTCAAGCGCCTCGGGCATTACGGTGTGGTTGGTATAAGCCACGGTGCGGGTTACAATATCCCACGCCTTATCCCAGCCGTAGCCGCACTCGTCAAGCAAAAAGCGCATAAGCTCGGGTATTGAAAGGGTCGGGTGGGTATCGTTAATATGAATAGCCACTTTATCGGGCAGGTTATCAAGCGTGTTATACTTGCGCAAATGGCGGTTGAGAATATCCTGCACAGAGGCGGAAACTAAGAAATACTGCTGGCGCAGACGTAAAGATTTGCCCTCAATGTGGTTATCCTCGGGGTATAAAACCTTAGAAATCGTCTCGGTCATGGCGCGCTGTTCAAGCGCTCTTACGTAGTCGCCCTGATTAAATGCCGACATATCAAAGTCCTGGCACTCGGCGCTCCAAAGGCGCAGAACGTTTACGGTCTTGCCGTCCTTTCCCGCCACCATAAGGTCATAAGGCACAGCGTGCACCGTATGGTAGCCCGTGTGCTCAATGTGGTGGTAATTTCCGTCCCACCATTCGTTTATCTTGCCGTCAAAATTAACGTCAACCGCTGCCGCGGGGCGCTGCTCAAGCCACACGCCGCCGCCGGGCAGCCAAAAATCGGGCATTTCGGTCTGCCAGCCGTCAACTAACTTTTGGCGGAAAATGCCTAACTCATAGCGTATGCAATAGCCCATTGCGGAGTAACCGCCGGTTGAAAGCGCGTCAAGGAAGCAGGCGGCAAGTCTGCCAAGTCCCCCGTTGCCAAGCCCCGCGTCAGGCTCAAAATCGTAAAGCTTATCAAGCTTTACCTTAAACTTTGCAAGCGCTTTGCTCATAGTCTCAGTAAGCTCAAGATTATAGAGGTTGTTTTTAAGCGATCTTCCCATTAAAAATTCCATGGAAAGATAATAAACGGTCTTAGCCTCTTGTTCGTCGGTACTATTTTTAAAATCGGCGCGGCGATCGTCCATAATTTCAAGCAGCACCAGAACGCATGCCTTATAGAACAGTTCGTCAGACGCCTGAGCGGGCGTTACGCCGAAATTGTGCGATAGCTTGCGCTCAATCATAGAGGCAAGTGCGGTTACGGTATATTTTGCCATATAAGCATCTCCCTTAGAAAAATAAAGGTATTTAACATATTTATTGTTTACTGTTTTATAATACAATATTCAAAGCAATTTTTCAAGATGTATCTATTACTATTTTACAGAGAAATATTGGTGATAACAACCAAATAAAACGTTAAATTTCAATAAAAAAACTTTATTTTCGTTATTTGTAACAATATTAGCCGTAAAAATCAACATAAAGGCAAAAGAAAATTCCCCCGCGCTTTCAAGCCGCCGGGAGTAAAAGCGCTTTCGGCGGCGCAAAAAACGGGAGGAATTTTGTTAAAAGCAATTTTCGCATTGCGAATTATTCTTCTGTATCACACTCAAGGTAAGACCCGCGAATGCGGTTTTTATTTATAATCTGATCGGCAAGCACCAAAACACCCACGGCAGCGGCAAAAAGCGCAGATACGGTAAGTACAAACTTTAAAAATCCTTTCATATTAAAAACCACCTTTCTTGAAGTATATTATAACAGATTTATTTTAAAAAGTCAATCACATAAAGGGCGCGAAAATATGGAGCAACGCCTGCTTAAATCGAAGTCTCAGCGGCCGTTTTTTCCATTCTCCAAGTTTAATTTCGTCGGATATTTTAAAAATCTCCGAAAATTGCTCCTTAATATCAAGCACGGTTGAATTATCGCATATCCATGCGCCGCACTCAAAGTGGAAAATAAAACTGCGGTAATCCATATTCACGGTGCCCACGGTGGCAATTTTATCATCCGATACAAAGAGCTTTGAGTGAATAAAGCCGGGCGTGTACTCGTATATTTTCACTCCCGCTTCGAGCAGCTCAAGGTAGCTGTACTGTGTTACGGGGTGAACATACCATTTATCTGGTATATGCGGCGTTACAATGCGCACGTCTATTCCCGAACGCGCCGCCATACACAAAATGCTGGTCATTGTGTTATCGATTATAAGGTAAGGCGAGGCAATATAAACATACTTTTGCGCGGTGTTGAGTATCTGCATATAAATACCCTCGGCGGGGTTTTTATTGTTAAGCGGATCATCGCAGTAAGGCAGAACAAAGCCGTCCTCCTCGGCGGAAAAATCCGAAATATGCGGGGAAATATCAAGAATTTCGCCCGTTGTAAACTCCCACATACAGCAGAACATTGCAAGAAAGCTTTTCACCGCTTCGCCCTTTAACATAATGCCGCTGTCAAGCCAGTGCCCGAAACGTATCATTTTATTTATATATTCATCGCCTATGTTAAAGCCGCCCGTAAATGCAGTTTCACCGTCTATCACAACAATTTTGCGGTGGTTGCGGTTGTTCATAAAAATATTCATTGAGGGCTTTATCGGGTTAAAGACCGATACGTCTATCCCCTCGGCGCGCAGGTTTACTATAAAATCCTTATGCTGGCGCTTTATAGAGCCGAAATCATCAAAAATAATTCTGACCTCAACCCCGTTTGCCGCCTTTTCACTTAAAATTTTGTGTATACCGTCCCACATATCGCCCTCTGCCAATATGAAGAACTCCATATAAATATACCTTTCAGCCTTTTTAAGCTCCTCGAGCATACGTTCGTACACCTTTTCGCCGGGGGACAAATACTCGGTATAGGTGTTTGTATAAAGCGGATAGCCCGATTCGCCCGAAAGATAATCCGCCTGCCGCGAATGGAACATATCGTAATATTTTAGCTTTTCGCGTACATTTTCCTTTTCTGAAAGCGTGGGCAGGTAGTGAGACTCGCAAACCTCCATTTTTCGCCGCAAATGCGGGAAAACGCGCCCGCCGCCCCAAAGCAGGAATACTGAAATACCGAAAACAGGAAAAACAAGAATAAAAATTATCCAGGTGATTTTGTGGTTAGGGTTGCCGCGGCGGTTTACTATATAAATAACGGTTATAACGCCCGCAATTTGCGAAAGCTGATAAATAACAGCTGACTTTTGACTTACATCGTGCAGCGCGTAAAATAAAAAGCAGAATTGAATAAGCAATAAAATTGCGGAAACAATGATTCTCGTTTGTATTCTTATACCGCGTTTTTTCTCTCTCACAGGCAATCCCCCCAATACGACAGTATTTTACCACATATTGCGGCAAAAAGCAATTACAATAATATTACTTTTAAAGCTTTACTGTGTAAATTTCATTGCCGTTTTCTTTTAAAAGCCTTATAAGGTCGGCAGGGCTCAGCCACACCGTAGCCGTGTTGTCGTTCGGGTGAACGCCTATAAATTCCATATCCTTAAAATCATTATCCAAATAGAATTTAACGCGGTGGTCCTTATCGTTCAAAAGCCCCAGCGGCGTTACCGCGCCCGGTATCAGCCCCAATATTTCCGATAATTCCTCAGGCGAGGCGAAGGTAAGCGGTCGCGTGCCGTTTTCACGGCGGAAATCCTTTAAATTCACCCGTTTTTCGCCCTTTACGGTTATCAGATAATAATTCTGCCGTTTATCATCCCGTACAAAAAGATTTTTCGCGTCTGCCTCGGGGTGCGGCAGCTTTACCTCCGCCAGCTCTTCCATATTGTAAACCGCTTTATGCTCGGTTATTTCGTATTTAATATTTTTTTCGGTGAGATAATTATATATTTCCTGCTTATTCATAATTCAGCTCCTTTATATAAAACCTATCCATAGTGCTGTGCAGCGCGGCTTCGGGCTTATCAATAATATGAAACCCAAGCTTTTCATAAAGTCCTATCGCGGCTTTTAAATCGGAGTGTGTTTCCAAATACAATCGCTTATACCCCGCGCCCGCCGCAAATTCCTCGGCTGTTTGCATAAGCTTTTTACCGAGTCCCCTGCCCTTTGCTAAGTCAGAAAGGTAGAGCTTTTGAATTTCGGCGCAATTATCAAGCCCGCCGAATTCGGCAACGCCCACGCCGCCTATAACGCAGCCGTCATTGTCCGTCACAATAAAGTATCTCCGCTTTTCGGGTAAGGCATTATAATATTTGCTTAATGAGTCAAGCTCTTTATCAAAGTACGCGGTACCCGGAATATCAAGATGAAAGCGCTCTAAATTATAGCGAATAATTTTCGCAATTTTCGTATCGTCCTCTGCTTTAATAGGTCTGATTATATAATCACACATTGTAGCCACTCCTTAAAAATTCCAAGGCAAATACGCCGCCCCGATTGCCAAAAGCACCGCGGGAAGCATATTTGCAACATTTAACTTCTTGCCCCAAACAAGGTTTACGCCTATGCAGAAAATAAGAACCGAGCCTATAAGCGATAAATAGACAATCGCTATAAAATTACGCTTACACCGCAGGCTTTATTAAGAGACTCCCGCTGCACGGGCTTAAACAGCTTTCCGGCAAAGCTGTCTATAACCCCGCCCAGCACTATACCGCCGCCGTTTATAATTGTTCCGAGTCCTATCATTTTTGTTTTTCCTTTAATTTATGAAAAAAGCGGTGGTTGTAAATTATAAAGGCTCCCTTCTTTTTGACGTGAGTCAAAATAGAGGGGAGCCGAACAGCAACATTCACACAACAACCGTCTTTTATCACCGTTTATTCATTGAAAAAGCTTTTTATCTTCTCAGAAAAACTCTTTTTCTTTTTATAATTCTTTTCGTTTGTCACGCTGTCAAATTCGCGCAGCTTATCCTTTTGCGCTTTTGAAAGGTCGCGCGGCACTTCAACGGTAATCTTAACGTATTCGTCGCCTTTTCCGGCGTAGTTTAGGCGCTGTATTCCCTTTCCGCGCAGCTTGAACTCATCGCCCGGCTGCGTTCCCTCATGAATGGTGAATTTTACCTTGCCGTCAAGAGTCGGAACAACTATTTCGTCGCCCAAAGCCGCCTGAGCAAAGGTTATGGGAATTTCGCAGTAAACGTCGTAGCCGTTACGCTCGAAAATCGGGTGCGGACGAACATTTACGTTTATGCGTAAATCGCCCGCAGGTCCGCCGTTTGCGCCCGCGTCGCCGCCGCCGCGCAGGTTTATAACCTGACCGTCGTCAATTCCGGCGGGAATATCCACGGTTTGCTCCACCGTGTGCCTTATTCTGCCCTTGCCCGCGCAGGTGTGGCAGGGTTTATCAATAATTTTACCTCTGCCGTGGCAGTTATCGCATACCTTTTGGGTCTGCATTACGCCGAACGGGGTGCGCTGCGTAGCCGAAACCTGACCCGTGCCGTGGCAAACCGGGCAGGTTTTGGGGGTTGAGCCCTTTTCTGCGCCGCTGCCGCCACATTCCTTACAGTTATCTATTTTGGTTACCTTAACGGTCTTGCGGCAGCCCTTTGCAGCCTCTTCAAATGAAAGATTAACGGCAGCCGCAGTATCGTTTCCGCGGCGCGGAGCATTCGGATTGCTCTGCCTGCCGCCACCGAAACCGCCGCCGAAGAATGAATTGAATATATCCCCCAAATCGCCGAAATCACCGGTAAATCCGCCGCCGTATCCGCCGGCGCCCGCACCGTAATTCGGGTCTACTCCGGCATGACCGAACTGGTCGTAGCGCGCGCGCTTTTCCTTATCGGAAAGCACCTCGTACGCCTCGTTTACCTCTTTAAATTTTTGCTCCGCCTCTTTATCGCCGGGGTTTAAATCGGGGTGATATTTTTTTGCCGCTTTGCGGTAGGCTTTTTTCAATTCGTCATCGGATACGGATTTATCCACCCCGAGGACTTCATAATAATCTCTTTTATCGTCAGCCAAAGCAATTTCTCCTACAAATTATATGTTGAAGACTTCCCCTTTTTTAAGGGGGAAGTCAAAATTCAGCTTAGCGCTTACTGCTTATTGTTATCGTCCACGTCGGTGTAATCCGCCTCGTAAACGTTCGGGTCGCCGTTCTGCGCACCGCCCTGCGGCTGCGCGTTTTCAGCGCCCTGCGGGTTAGCAGCCTTGTAAACCTTTTCGCTTACCGCGAAAAGCTCCTTTTGCAGCTCTTCCTGCTTAGCCTTTATAGCCTCAATATCCTCGCCCTTGAGCGCCTCTTTAAGAGCCTCTTTGGCAGTATCAATCTTAGCCTTTTCATCAGCCGAGAGCTTATCGCCGAACTCATTAACGGTCTTTTCGGTCTGATAAATCATCTGGTCGGCGTTGTTGCGAACGTCAACTGCCTCGCGGCGCTTTTTATCCTCTGCGGCATACTGCTCGGCTTCTTTAACAGCCTTATCA